>CADCPE010000140.1 GCA_902803275.1 uncultured Erysipelotrichaceae bacterium | reverse complement strand
TTGATCCAGCTGATCTCTCCGGTAAGGACCTACAGGTAAAAATACCTGAAATCAAAAATAAGACAAAAAGAACCCGTTTTAAGACGAGTTCTTTATTTTATTAGGTGTATCACGTACTTTTTGTAATCCTCCAAATATAGAAAAATAAGGCCAAAAATGTTATAATCTAAGGGAATATGGCCTTAATTACAAATATTTTAATTGACAGTGAATTCATCACTCTCGGACAGTTTTTGAAGATTGCAGACATCATATCTTCCGGTGGGGAAGCCAAGTCTTTTTTAGCTGAGAATATGATACTTGTCAACGGCAAAGAAGATAGACGCAGAGGCAGGAAATTATATAAAGACGATATTGTTGAAATAGATAGGAAGCAATACAGGATATGTATATAAAAAGCTTAGGTTTATCGGATTATCGCAATTATTCAAGAAAAACCGTCAATTTTGACCGCCATCTGAACATTATTGTCGGAAAAAACGGTACAGGAAAGACCAATATCCTTGAAAGTATCATCTTTGTATCCAATACAAAGTCTTTCAGGACCAATAACGACCGTGATCTGATCAGAAAAGGGGAAGAATTTGCCCGTATTGATCTCAATACCAATAAAGACAGCTACAGGGTTGTGATCAATAAAAGGAATAAATCCTTATATATAAACAACAATCTCATAAACAGAAGCTCGCAGTTTATAGGCAAAGTCAATGCGATCCTTTTCAAACCGAGCGATCTTGAACTGTTTACCCAGTCGCCATCAGAAAGAAGGAAACTCCTGGATATCGAGATCAGCAAGATCTCCTCTAGATATATTCAGTCTCTTCTGAACTACAATTCTCTGCTCAAAGACAAAAACCGGCTTCTCAAGGAAGAAAAGATCGATGAAGTCCTTTTTGATGTATTCAATGAATCGATGGTCCCGATGATCAAGACGATAATCGCAGAAAGAGAAAAATTCTTTGAAGCCATAAACAGATACATCAATCCGATCTACAGGATGATATCCGGCAAGCAAAGTGACATAAAGATCACGTACAAAAAGTGTTCGGAGATCGAATTTGTTGAAGAAGAGCTGAAAAAATCCAAAGACAGAGACTACTACTACCATTATGCGACCTACGGTCCGCACCATGATGACTACAACTTCAACATGGACGGGTACGATATAAATTCCATCGCTTCCCAGGGACAGAAGAGAATGGTCCTGATAGCCTTCAAGTTTGCACTGGTCAAATATGTGCAGAATGAAACACTGTCTACGCCGATCGTCCTGCTGGATGATATCCTGTCAGAGCTTGACAAGGATAATCAGGAAAGGCTCTTGAATTCGATTCCTGAGAACACCCAGATAATCATTACCAATACCGATATTAATAATTTAAAGATAGATAAAGAATACAGATTGATTGAATTGAAGGAGGAAGAAAATGTCTAATACAAGTATTGATCATGACAATTATACTTCCGATGATATTCAGGTCCTTGAAGGACTTGAAGCGGTCAGAAAAAGACCCGGCATGTATATCGGTACGACATCATCTACTGGTCTGCATCACCTGGTCTGGGAAATAATCGACAACTCCGTTGATGAAGCTCTGGCGGGATATGCCCACAATATCGAAGTAAGTGTAGATGAAGGCGATGTCGTTACGGTCAAGGATGATGGCCGAGGCATGCCTACGGAGATCCACCCGAAGACCGGTGTGCCAACAGTCGAGACTATCTTTACGGTGCTGCATGCGGGCGGCAAATTCGGCGGCGGTGCCTATAAGGTATCAGGCGGTCTTCACGGTGTCGGTGCCTCAGTCGTCAATGCACTCTCTGAATGGCTGGAAGTCACGATCCACAAAGACGGAAAGATCTACTTCATCAGATTCAAAAACGGCGGAAAGGTCGATCAGCCACTAAAGGAAATAGGTACCTGTGATCGCAAGCAGACAGGATCGATCGTCAGATTCAAAGCCGATCCGGAGATCTTCAAAGAAGGAACGATCTATGATTACAGGACTCTGTTTGACCGTATCAGACAGATGGCCTTTTTGAACAAGGGCATCAATCTGGTTTTCAACTGGGAAAAAGAAGATGAAGACAAGGGCAGCAATTCCTTCTGTTATGAAGGCGGCATCAAGGAATATGTGGATTTTCTGGACCGCAACGAGAATAAACTTTTTGAAGATGTCCTGTATTGTGATGGGATGGATAAGAAGACCTCGATCGCTGTGGAAATAGCTCTGCAGTACAACTCTTCATATTCTGAGAAAGTCTATTCTTTCTGTAACAATATCTTCACACCTGACGGCGGTATGCATCTGGATGGTTTCAGACAGACGCTTTCCAGAGTAATCAACACCTACGCCAAAGACAACAACATCATCAAGAAGGACGATCCGAATCTGACCAACGACGACCTCAAGGAAGGTCTTACCGCGATCGTTTCTGTCAAACATCCTGATCCGCAATATGAAGGACAGACCAAGGGAAAACTGGGAAATGCGGAAGTAAGACCGGTCGTCAATACGATCTTCGGCGATTTTCTGAAACGTTACCTTCTGGAAAATCCTGATGTTGCCAAGATCATCATTGAAAAAGCCAAATCGGCTTCCGAAGCCAGACTGGCTGCACAGAAAGCCAGAGAAAGCGTCAGAAGAAAAGATGATTTCGGTTCAGGCAATCTTCCTACCAAACTGAAAGACTGTGCATCAAGAGATGCATCGATCTGTGAAATATACATTGTCGAGGGTAATTCCGCCGGCGGATCTGCACAGCAGGGCAGAGATTCCAACTTCCAGGCAGTCCTGCCTTTAAGAGGCAAGATCCTCAATGTCGAAAAGGCCAGGATGCACAAGATCTTTGACAACGCCGAGATCAGAATGATGATCCAGGCTTTCGGCTGCGGCTTCGGAGACGAGATAGATATCTCCAAACTGAGATATCACAAGATCGTGATCATGACCGATGCCGATGTCGATGGTCAGCATATTTCTACACTGATGCTGACATTCCTGTACAGATATTTCAAACCGCTCATCGAAGAAGGCTATGTATACATCGCCATGCCGCCTCTGTACAAGCTTTTCAAGGGACAGAAGACACTTCGCTACTGTTACTCTGATGAAGAACTTGAGCTGGCAAAAAGAGACTTCGGTGATGAGAAATATGATATTCAAAGATACAAAGGTCTAGGTGAAATGGATGCTTCACAGCTTTGGGAGACAACTCTGGATCCGGAACATCGTACACTCAAAAGAGTTACGATCAAGGATGCGATCGATGCTGACGAAGTCTTCTCGATGCTGATGGGCGATGAAGTAGAACCACGAAAGAACTTCATTGTCGAGAATGCCCACTTCGCCAAGAACCTGGATATATAGGAGGTACTCATGGAAGAATTAGATAGTCGCTTTTTCAATCATGGCAATATGAAAGAAGTCAATATCTCTTCGGAAATGAGAGAAGACTTCCTAAGCTATTCAATGTCCGTAATCATCGACCGTGCTCTGCCTGATGTCAGAGACGGTATGAAACCGGTACATCGCCGTGTCTTATGGGCGATGTATGATGCAGGCTTCCTGCCTGATAAGCCACACGTAAAATCCGCAAACATCGTCGGTGAAGTCATGGGTAAATACCACCCGCACGGCGATGCTGCGATCTACGATACAATGGTCAGAATGGCTCAGCCGTTCTCTTACCGCTACCCGCTGGTAGACGGACACGGAAACTTCGGTTCACTTGATGGTGATGGCGCAGCTGCTATGCGTTATACCGAAGCGCGCATGTCCAAGATCTCGCTTGAACTTCTGCAGGACATCAAGAAGGAGACCGTCGACTGGAGAGACAACTACGATGCCAGACACAAGGAACCGGTCGCTTTGCCTAGCCGTTTCCCGAATCTTCTGGTAAACGGTTCAATGGGTATTGCGGTAGGCATGGCCACCAACATGCCGACCCACAACCTGGGTGAATGTATCGACGGTATCTTTGCAGTCATGGACAATCCGGATATCTCGACCATCGAACTGATGGAAAAGATACCGGGGCCTGATTTTCCTACCGGCGGCTATATCGTCGGCCGATCAGGGATCAAACAGGCTTACGAGACCGGCCGCGGATCGATCATCGTTAGATCAAAAGTCGATGTTGAAGATCTGCCGCAGGGCAAGCACAAGATCATCATCAAGGAGATCCCATATGCCTTGAATAAACTGATGATGTATGAAAAGATCCATCAGCTTGCCAAGGAAAAGATCATTGATGGCATCTCTGATATGAAGGATCTTTCCAACGACAGAAACGGCATCAGGATCGAGATCGAACTCAAGAAAGACGTTCAGCCGGAAGTTGTGCTCAATCAGCTGTACAAGCTTACACCGGTACAGTCTTCCTTCGGTATCAACAACAACGTCCTGGTCGGAAACAGACCGATGCTGCTGTCACTTAAGGAGATCATCAATTACTATATCGATCATCAGATCAGTGTCATCAGAAGAAGAACCCAATATGATCTCAATGAAGATGAAAAGCGCGCTCACATCCTGGAAGGGTTGAAGATCGCTACCGACAACATCGACCGTGTCGTCAGCATCATCAGAAATTCGAAAGACGATGATGAGGCTCTGATGAAACTGAATGAGGAATTCGGCATCGATGACATTCAGGGCAAGGCGATCCTGGATATGCAGCTTAGAAGACTGACCGGTCTTTCAAGAGAAAAGATCGCCAACGAACTCAACGAACTGTATCTTGAGATCGAAGATCTGAAGGACATCCTGGCAAATCATTCAAGAGTTGTTCAGATCATAAAAGACGAGCTTACAGTTATCAAGGAAAAGTATGGTGACAAGAGAAGGACCGAGATCATTGATGGCGAGATCTCCATGGAAGATGAAGATCTGATACCGGTCGATGATGTGATCATCTCCTTGAGCAATAACGGCTATATCAAGCGCTTGCCTATCGATACCTACAAGCTGCAGAATCGCGGCGGCAGAGGTGTCAAGGGCATGAGCCTCAACGAAGATGACGTTGTGGATCAGAACGTCACCATGTCCACACACGACTTCCTGCTGATCTTCACCAACAAGGGCAAGGTCTACAGGATCAAAGGCTTCAATATTCCGGAGGCTTCAAGGAACGCCAAGGGCATACCGGTGATCAACATCATCAATATCGACAAGGATGAAAAAGTCAAGGCTCTGGTACCGATCAACCGTGAATGGGAAGTCAAGGGCTATCTGTTCTTTGTAACAAGGAACGGACTGGTCAAGCGAGTACCGGCAGCCGAGTTTGAATCGATCAGACAAAACGGCAAGATCGCCATCTCCCTTAAGGAAGACGATGAACTCGTTTCCGTCAAACCGACGCTGGGCGACTCACAGATCATCATCGGCGCCGCCAACGGCAAGGCTGTCAGATTTGATGAAAGAGGTGTCAGACCAATGGGCAGAAACGCTACCGGTGTCAAAGGCATGAATGTCGATGATACGGAGGTCATCGGCATGTGTACCGATACCGAAGGCTCAAACATCCTGGTCGTCTCAAAGAACGGTTATGGCAAGCAGACGCCGATCGAAGAGTACCGTCTTACTTCAAGAGGTGCCAAAGG
>CADCPE010000139.1 GCA_902803275.1 uncultured Erysipelotrichaceae bacterium | reverse complement strand
GGCAATGAACAGATATGTCGTTCCCAGTTCATCCTGCAGGTCCTTCATCAGGTTTACGACCTGAGCCTGAATGGATACATCCAGGGCTGAGATACATTCGTCCGCAATGACCAGCTTCGGATTCATGACCAGCGCTCTGGCGATACCGACTCTTTGTCTTTGGCCACCGGAGAACTGATGCGGGAATCTTGTCCCCTGTTCCTTGGAAAGACCGACCTTGTCCAGAATATCCGCAACTCTCTGTTCCAGTTCTTCCTTTGAAGAACAGAGCTTATGGATCTCCAGGCCTTCTGCGATGATCTGTGAGATCTTCTTGCGTGGATTGAGGCAAGCCATCGGATCCTGGAAGATCATGGCCATGTTGGTCCTGAGATACCTTTCATCTTCCTTGTTGAGTTTTCCGGAAATGTCATGACCGTCAAAGATGATCTTTCCGTCAGTCGGCTGATAGAGTCTGATGATCGATCTGCCGGTCGTGGATTTTCCGGAACCGGACTCACCGACCAGACCGTAAGTCTCACCTTCATAGATATCGAAGCTGATACCATCGACGGCTTTGGTTACGGATTTACGGGAGATCCTGAAATACTGTTTCAGATTCTCGACATGAAGTAAAGGTTGTTTAGTTTCACTCATTTATACCAGCCTCCTTCTTCATCTTTACAAGGCGTTCCTTAAGTTCGACAGGCATCTCAACTTTCGGAGCACGCGGATCACAAAGCCATGAAGCTACACGGTGCTGACCGCCGACATCATACATTGGCGGTTCTTCACGGTAGTCAATATTAAGCGCAAACGGATTTCGCGGTGCGAATGCATCACCCACCACTTCTTCCATAAGATTAGGAGGAGTGCCGGGGATCGCAAACAGACGCCTTGAATCCGTGTCGATATCAGGCATGGAACTAAGCAGACCCCAGGTATACGGATGTCTTGGATCATAGAAGACTTCATTGATATTGCCTTTTTCTACGATTCTGCCCGCATACATGACTGCTACATAATCCGCAACCTTCGCCACGACGCCCAGGTCGTGCGTGATATAGATTACGGAAATGTTTTTCTTCAGCTGGATCTCTTTGATCTTCTCCAGGATCTTAGCCTGGATCGTAACATCGAGCGCTGTTGTCGGCTCATCACAGATGAGGATATCAGGGTCACACGCCAGGGCAATGGCGATGACGACTCTTTGTCTCATGCCGCCTGAAAGTTCATGCGGATACTGCTTGAAAGTCTTCTGCGGTTCGCTGATTCCAACCTCATCCAGCAGTTCCAGAGCCTTCTTCGCAGCTTCCTGTTTTGTGGCGTAGTTGTGTTCGATCATCGGTTCCATGATTTGCTTGCCGATCGTCATGGTCGGATCCAAAGAAGTCATCGGATCCTGGAAGACCATCGCAATGTGCTTGCCGCACAGCTGATAACGGATCTCTTTCTGATCCATCTTGGCCAGGTCGCATTCGACCTGATTGCCGTCCTTGTCGGTATAGCGGTAATTGATTGAACCTGAATCGATATGACCATTGGAATCAAGGATCCCCATCATGGTCTTAACGGTAACTGATTTCCCTGATCCGGATTCGCCGACGATCGCAACCGTCTCACCCTGGAACAGATCGAGTCTTACACCTCGAATAGCTCTGACTACACCGTAGTTGGTCTTGAATGATATATTCAGATCTCTGATCGAAAGAACTCTTTCGTTTTTATCTCTCTTAAACTTTGCCATAACTTCACCTACCTGTTCAGCATCTTCGGATCAAACGCATCTCTTAAACCATCGGCAAAGAGGTTGAAACAAAGCATCAGCACGCCCAGCACAACGACCGGAATAATTAGAATATGAGAATAAGTCGTCATGGACTTATATCCTTCGGAAACCAGTGAGCCCAGTGATGCCATAGGTGCTGGAACACCTAAACCCAGGAACGAAAGATAAGCCTCAAGGAAGATCGCGCTCGGGATCGAGAACATACTGGTGATGATTACCTGGCCGAAGATATTAGGCAATACTTCCTTGAAGATAAGCCTGAATGTGGAAGCGCCCAAAGTCGTCGAAGCCAGAATGTATTCCTGTTCCTTGACTTTCAATACCTGTGCTCTGGCGATTCTCTCCATGCCGATCCAGCCTGTCAGAACAAGCGAGAAAATGATGGAAGAAATGCCCGGCTTAAGCACAAGGCCAAGCAGCGTAACGACGACCAGCGTCGGTATGCCATTGAGGATCTCGGCGATTCTCTGCATGATCATGTCGACTCTTCCGCCGATAAAACCGGAAACAAGTCCATAGACCATGCCGATGAAGATATCGACCAGCACTGCCGCGAAAGCAATCACCAGCGATACTCTGGTTCCGGCCCAGACACGCGTGAAAATATCTCTTCCTTGAGTATCAGAACCGAACCAGTAATAGACATCATCAAAGCCTTTTGATGCATACTGATTGGTGCCTTTGAAGTAGCCGTTGGCGATACCGATCTTTTCCAAACCCGGAATACGCGGCACCAGACATTCCTGTCCGTGATTTATTGATTTGTAGGTATGTTCATTCATTCCCGGACCCAGGATGGCCATAAGAATAATGATGATGATTATGATCGCGCCTATAAGGGCACCTTTATTCTTTGAGAAATTGCCCCAGACATCCTTCCAGTAGGAAGTTGACTTGTAGGTTTTATCGATCAGCTTTTCATCTGCCGCATGGGCAAAGTCGAAGTCGTCATGATGAAATTCGTGATTCTTTATTTCGCTCATCTTAACCCTCCTTGCTTACCCTGATACGCGGATCGATTACACCGTAAAGGATATCCACCACCAGCATAACGGCAATATACATAACTGAATAAATAAACGAGCAGGCAATTGTGACGTTGTAGTCATTCTGCTGAATTCCCGAAATCATCAAAAGGCCGATCCCCGGAATACCGAAGATCCTTTCAATAACTGAAGAACCGGTCAGCAGGTTTACAAGCAGCGGGCCCATAACAGTGATGATAGGAATCAAGGTATTTCTGAGTGCATGCTTAATGATCATGCGGTAGTCTTTAACACCTTTGGACTGAACCAGCTGCACATATTCAGAATTAAGCACATCGAGCATTTCTGACCTGGTGAATCTTGCGATATTGGCGGTCGGGGAAACCGACAGAGCCAGTGCCGGCAGAATCAGCGACTGGAAAGGCATCTTCTGATTATACAGAATAGGCAGCAGCTTCAGCTTGTAGGCTATAAAATAGCACAAAAGCAAAGCGCAGACATATGATGGCACACTGACACCGATGACCGAAAGCATTGAACACAGGTTATCTATCCAGGTATTGTGATTCAGGGCAGCCAGGACGCCCAGGATGAGTCCCAGGATCGTACCGAAAATCATTGCCATCGCACCGACAGCAATCGATATGCCTAAACGCCCTTTAATCATGTCCGAAACTGCAAAGTCCTTATTGATGGCATAAGAGATTCCCAGATCTCCTGTAAGCATATTCTTCATATACAGGAAGAATCTCACGATCAGCGGTTTGTCCAGACCATACTTCTCATACAGAAGAGCCAATTGAGCATCGGTTAACTTTTCATCATTAAAAGGTGTTCCCGGCATCAAATCCATCAAAAGGAAAAGAACCAAGATGATAACCATCAAAGTAGCAAGGCTTATCAACACTCTTCTCAGGATGTATTTTTTCATTTTCTCTCCCTCTTAATAATAAATAGAGCGATTAAGGCTTTCTCAATCGCTCTATCTTAAATCCTTAATAAATTCTAGATTATTTAACTACGATATGACGATAGCTGTCAACAGCAGCTGAGTGGAATTCAATACCATCAATATTAGGGTTGATGATCATAGCGCCACCTGACTGGAATACCGGAATGATTGCAGCATCTTCAACAACCAGCTGTTTTTCGGCATCGAGCCAATCCTGCCATCTTGCACTTGCATCAGCAATGCCAGCACCTGTTTCGGCATCGGCAACTAAAGCATCGTATGCAGGTGAGTTGTAACCACCATCATTGTTATCTTCGTTTGTAGAAACGAACAAATCCATGTAAGTCTGAGGATCGCCATAGTCAGGGCCCCAACGAGTAAGCATTACATCATAGTCATGCATACCTACACGGTGACCTGCTATATCAAGACGTTCTTTCTTTGGCTTACCGTTAAGGTTAACAGTAAAACCAACCTGCTCAAGGAAGTACTGAATCTGTTCAGCAGCCTTGATGATTGAGTCGCCTTCATCAGTACCATATAACAGTTCGATTGTTACATCGTGACCGAGTTCAGCAACAGCAGCAGTGTAGAATTCCTTAGCCTTGTCAGCATCGAATTCAGTAACAACACCCTGGTCTTCACGGTAATCAACACCGCTTACAGGATTTGAAGCCAGACCGATAGGAATGATACCGCCTGAAGCAACTGAACCATCGTTAAGAACCTTGGCGATAGCTTCACGATCGATTGCAAGAGCCATAGCTTTTCTGACGTTCAGATTAGCTAAGTCAGCAGCACCTGCACGGTTGTGGACGTTGTTGCCACAGTTGACTGACAGATAGAACATGTAACCTGCAAGTCTGTTTACGAAACCGGCAGCATCCTTGTTGGCGTCGACCTGTTCACCTGATAATGTAACAGTGTCGAGGTTTCCTGATTCATATTCCATCAAAGCAGTCTGCGTATCGGTAATTTCACGGAAGATTACCTTCTGAGCATAAGTCTTGGCGTAGTTTTCAGCATCCCAGTAGTTAGGGTTCTGTTCGAATTCGAATGAATAGCCTGAAGTCCATGAAGTTGCAACATATGGTCCGTTATAGATCATGTTGTCAATTGACTTGAATAACTGGTCGCCCTTTTCTTTAGCAAATGCTTCGTTAACAGGGAAGAATGTAGGGAAAGCAGTCAACTGGAGGAAGAAACCTGAAGGGTTAGACAATGTAACCTTGAAAGTCTTCTCGTCTACAGCTTCATAAGAAGCGATGTTGGCTGTTTC
>CADCPE010000138.1 GCA_902803275.1 uncultured Erysipelotrichaceae bacterium | reverse complement strand
GCTTTAATCCGGCCAGACGGCACTTTATATCAAGGAACTTCTCAGCTCCCAGATCAGCACCGAATCCGGCTTCTGTAACGCAATAGTCTCCCAGCTTCATTGCCAGCTTCGTAGCAGTAACGGAGTTGCAGCCATGAGCAATATTGGCGAAAGGTCCGCCATGGACGAAAGCCGGTGTTCCTTCAAGTGTCTGAACAAGATTTGGTTTCAAAGCATCCTTAAGAAGGGCGGTCATCGCTCCTTGTGCATTAAGCTGTTTTGCGCTGACAGGCTTATTGTCGTAGGTATAGCCGATCACGATCCTGCCAAGTCTTTCCTTTAGATCGACGATATCGCTTGCAAGGCAAAGGATAGCCATGACTTCAGAAGCAACCGTGATATCAAAACCGTCCTGTCTGGGAGTGCCATCACTGCGGTTTCCCAAACCGTCGACGATATTTCTGAGCTGACGATCGTTCATATCGACCGCTCTTCTCCAGGTTATGCGCTTAGGATCGATATTGAGCGAGTTTCCCTGTTGAATATGATTGTCGATCATTGCAGCTAAAAGATTGTTTGCCGCGCCGATCGCATGAAAATCACCGGTAAAGTGAAGATTGATGTCTTCCATTGGAACGACTTGAGCATAACCGCCCCCTGCAGCACCGCCTTTTATACCAAATACCGGTCCTAAAGAAGGCTCTCTTAGGGCGACTACAGATTTCTTGTTGATCTTTCTCAAGCCATCTGCTAGTCCGACAGTCGTTGTCGTTTTCCCTTCTCCGGCAGGAGTAGGAGTTATAGCAGTGACCAGTATCAGTTTTCCGTCTTTTCTGTCTTTGAGATCTTTCATAAACTGATAATCGATCTTGGCTTTATAGTTGCCATATAGTTCAAGATATTTTTCATCGATATCCAGTTTTTTGGCAATATCGATGATCTTTTCCATCTTACAGTTTTGCGCTATTTCAATATCTGTCAGCATAGTATTCCTCCATTAAATTTTGATATTCTTTTTAAGCAAACTGATAAGTTTAGGCAAAGCCAGAGAGTAGATAACAGCCAGGATTATACCGGTGATAATCTTAAGCCCCAGGCTTCCGAAAACCAGAGTAGGTGAATAGTAACCGAACATCTTTGAATCAACATAAAGTGCCAGTGTATTCAAAGCCGTAACTATCAGATTGGCGATAATTACGATAAGACAGGTCTGACCAAAGTCTAAAGAAAAGTTCTTAGATCTGGCGTAGATTCCAGCTACGTATCCGCTTAGTGCATGGGGTAAAACCCATAGAATCGTTGTAGCAGTAATACCATAACCTGAGAACAGTATTTGATAGATGAATGAGCCTACACCTCCGACGATTAGACCATCAACAGGACCTAATAGTAAACTGGCTACATAGATAGGGAATGCCTCCAAAGTGAACTTGAAGTTCAGCACCTTTATTGGTGTCAGGATACTGAGCACACAATAAACAGCGATCAACATAGCTAGGCTAGTTAATCTTTTGGTATTCATAAACACTATTATAGTACAAATCCCAGGCTTTATACCTGGGATTTGATTTTTCTTATAACTGCGAAGGAACTAAGACCATGCAGGTCCTGGATGGTAAGTATAAACTTACATAATTTCCTTCCATGCCCGGAACGAATGCGCTCTTAGGATCACGGGAGATCCTTTCATATCCGCCGTATCTTGCATCATCGGATGTAAACAGAACATAGTGATCACAGCCGTGTGATACAGGAATTGTATAATCCACATAGTCATTTGTAGGTGAGAAGTTGAACACGAATACCAGGCCGCCTCTTTCAAAGGCTATGACATGATCTGACTCATGAACCCACTTGATATTCGGATAGTATTCATCGAATACATTGTAATGCTTTATCGTATGGACCATATCGTGATCGAAATTGTTCAGATACTGGAATTTCAGATCAGGGTTGTACAGAAGGCTCCATTGCCTGCGACAGTATTTGAAGCTGTTTCCGTTTCCTTCTCTAGGGAAATCGATCCATTCAGGGTGACCGAATTCATTGCCCATGAAGTTGAGATAGGCATTTCCTCCAGCAGCGATAGTGATAAGCCTGATCATCTTATGTAAAGCCATGGCGCGATCTATTACGAAGGTATGGGTATCCTTGCCCATTTCATAGTACATGTTCGCATCAGCCAGTCTGAACATAACGGTCTTATCACCGACAAGAGCCTGATCATGGCTTTCAACATAAGCAACTGTTCCTTCGTTCCTGTTGGTCAGCTGTCCATAGATATTGTAAAGACCCCAGTCTTCATCTTTGTATTCTTTGATGAGTTTGATCCACATATCAGGTGTGCCCATAGCCAGACGGTAATTGAAGCCGATGCCGCCATTAGGTACAGGCTGGCACATTCCCGGCATACCCGACATATCTTCAGCGATCGTGATCGCATCCGGTTTGATCTGATGAATCAGTTCATTAGCCAGCATCAGATATGTAACGGCTTCAGTATCGGTATCCATTGAAAAATACTTATCCATGTTGTCAAAGTCATGACCTAAGCCGTGATGATGATAAAGCATGGAAGTAACACCGTCGAATCTGAAACCGTCAAGATGATATTCCTCAAGCCAGTATTTAAGATTGCTCAAAAGGAAATGAAGAACTTCCGGCTTGTCATAGTTGAAGAGCTTTGTGCCCCAGGCCGGATGATCACCAAGTCCGCCGTCATGAAAATACTGGTAGACTGTGCCATCAAGCATATTAAGGCCTTCAAGCGTATTGCCTACGGCATGAGAATGAACTAGATCCAGCAAGACTCTTATACCCATGTTGTGAGCCTTGTCGACCAGGTATTTCAGTTCATCGGGATAACCGAATCTGCTTGATGGGGCAAAGAAATTAGATACCTGATATCCGAATGATCCGTAATAAGGATGTTCCATGACCGCCATAAGCTGTACAGTGTTATAGCCCAAATCCTTTACGTGAGGAAGTACATTGTCAGCAAATTCACGATAAGTGGCGATCTTGTATTCTTCAGAAGACATTCCGATATGTGTCTCATAGATAAGCAGAGGCTCATCGCATTTAAAACCTTCATCATCCCAGTGATAATCGTCTTCCCATATTTCTGC
>CADCPE010000137.1 GCA_902803275.1 uncultured Erysipelotrichaceae bacterium | reverse complement strand
CCAGTTGATATAGCGTCCCATCTGCGCATTGATACAGTCTTTAACGGAATTGAAGTAAGAAGCGCCATTCGGATTTGAATCAACAGCACTCCAGCCAAAGAGATTGTATCTGTGAACTGCATAACCGGATTCGCCGTATGCCGATTCATGGCAAGCCATTGCATATACCAGTAATGCATTTATTCCATAGGCATTCTGCGCATCAATAAAAGACTGCCCTTCGCCTCTTAGTACCGAATCGGAATATCCGCTCACAAACGAATTGAAAGTATCAGCTGATATATCCGTTGCTGTTCTGAAAGGCAAAAACTGGTAATAGTTGTAGACAGTTGCGACCTTGTTCGTGAGTTTCTGATCTGAATAGAAATTAGTTCCGTCATTGGAATAATATTTGACGCCCTTTTGCATCCCCGCTTCTAGGTAATGCTTGGCATTATCAACACTGTTGGTATAGGTAACGCACTTATTGCCATTTACACCATAGGCATAATGATAATAGAAGATTAGATCAGTATAGTTTCCTCTGGTTTCGATCTGATAGTAGTTCTGCTCCAGTTTTACCAGATAAGGATCTTCATTTCCGTATGAAACAGTGGAACCATGATCACCGCCAAGATAGATGGCAATAGAATTATTGATATATTTGAAAGGTACAAGGTCCACATATTCAAGATCAGCAAACCCTTCAAAACCATTCATTACTATCTGTACATAACCAGCCCCGTTGGCATTTACAGAATAAGTATCCACATACGTCATTTCATAGCCTTTTGAGATATAAGTCTGCTTGTAGAGTGAGGAACCGGTCTGTTTGGGATCCTGATACAGATACATCGTATTCGTACCGCGTCTGTTCGGATATGAATAGGCAAGTCCGGCATTCATCGCTACGATCTTGCTTTTGGAATAAGAATTGCTTTTTCTGACGACATAGTCGCTGTTTGCTTTCATGGCATTTTTGGCATCTTCAAATGTCGAGTGGCATGAAACCTTGGTCAGTGAACCGTCATCTTCGATATAGGATACTTCAAATTCGCTTGAAGAGCAGGCAAATGAATAATTGCTTGCAGCTTCAACCTTAAAATTGCCAGAAATGGCTGGCAATATGCTTATAACGATAAAGGCTGTAAATACGATTCTTGAGATTCTATTAAGCATGGTCGATCACTCTAATATGGTCGGAATTTTAACCCAGTCCTGTGAATTTGAAAACTTAAGCATCAGATAACCTGAGAAATCGGGATTGTCCTCCCTGGCAGATGTTTCAAAAAACAAAGCGCCGTTATCTCCCAGAACCAGCTTTTTGCCCAGACAGTTGGCATCTCTTAAAGACTGATATGTCTGATCAAGGCACGGAATGACTTCATCGCTGTTGTTTCTGATAAACTGCGCATCCTCGATCATGATATTGCCTTCTACCTTGTTGGCATTGATCTTGAAAGTAAAGACCGTCAAGGCCGAGGCATTATAGGTTTCGCCGTTATGCAGCATCATCTCCGATACATAACATGAAGATACGGTGACGTTGGTATTCCCTACCTCGATCTGCTGCTGGGTATCAAATTTGATCGAAGAAATATCATAAACATTTTTGTCGAGATTGAATTCGATCATTGATGCATCCTGGGAATTCAATACTCTCAATGTATAGCTGTTGGTCTTGAAAGGAATGAATACTTTGCAAGTATACTCCTTATCCTGGGAAACGATGGTATTTACTATCCCCAGTTTATTGACCTTATAACCCTTTTCATTAAGAACATTGAGATATTTTGAGACGTCGTTAAGATAGATCTTTTCCGATGTTCTTAGATTGCCCAGATCAAAGGAGATAGCTTCGCTGCCGGTAAATCTCAGTTCTGCAACAATGAAATTAAAATCGATCTCCTCGTTGTCACTGGTATAAACCTGATAGCTGTCAGGAGAAACCAGTTCAACTTTGACGTCTGCGCTGGTCTCGATCGGCTGGGGATTTATGATCTCTCCGCCGTTGTTCTTTGGTTTATTCATAAAATAGTCCATGGTTTTATAAATACCAAAACCAAGCAGTCCAACAAGAAGTGCTCCGCTTAAAAACAGGATCATTATACGATCAGCTCTGACTTTACGCTTCCTTGCCATATTTCTCATTTAACCTTTCTTCTGCTTCGATGAGTTCAGAAAAACGCGAAATTGGAATGATGGCTGCCATCGGTTCATTGTTTTTGACGATGATCTTGACATCATCAGGACCCAATGAAGAAATGATTTTGGCTGCCTTGCCCTGATTAAGATGTGAAATAGGAACGAGCGATGAAAGCATTGCTTCCAAACTAGTCTTATTAGCCATAACTTAATTCTAAAAATAAGTTACTAATTTGTCAATAACTTTATTAATATATTTAACTATTAATTTATAGATAAATTTATCTATTTTCTAGATTTTTAGTGAAACGGTAAGAGTCTTCACACATTTCATCTATATCATATTGGGCTTTGAATCCCAGGAGTCTTTCAGCTTTGGACGTATCCGCATAACATGTCGCAATATCGCCTGGTCTTCTGTCCATTATCTGATATGCAATAGGCTTGCCACAGGCTTTCTCATAGGCTTTCAGTACCTGCATGACGGAATATCCCTTGCCTGTACCGATGTTTATTACTTCCGTGCCTTTATGCTCGCAGGCATATTCGATAGCCTTTACATGAGCCCTGGCGAGGTCCACAACGTGAATATAATCCCGCACGCCTGTTCCATCTACAGTGTCATAATCATTGCCCCATACGCGCAGAAAATCTCTTTGTCCGCTTACGACCTGCGCAATATACGGTACCAGGTTGTTAGGGATACCGTTAGGTATCTCCCCTATCAAACCGGACTTATGAGCTCCGATCGGATTGAAGTATCTTAACAGTACAGAAGAGTTTTCAGGATCTGCCTTATCCATATCGGTAATGATCATTTCATTCATCTTCTTGGTTGTGCCGTAGGGATTTGTCGTTGTGCCCAGGCCGTATTCCTCTTTAAAAGGAACTTCAAAATCATCTCCGTAGACAGTGGCGCTTGAAGAGAAAACGAGATTCCTGACCTTGTATTTTTTCATCAGCTGATAAAGATTTATCGATCCGCTGATATTGTTTTCATAATACGTGAGAGGGATCTCGACTGATTCGCCAACGGCCTTGTATCCCGCAAAATGGATCACCGCATTGAAATCATTTTCTTTAAAAACCTTTTCCAGGTTTTCCTTATCAAGGATATCGACCTGATAAAACTTCGGTTTCACTCCGGTTATCTTTTCGATCTTGTCAAGAACATCGACTGATGAATTGTAAAGATTGTCAACAATGATGACTTCATGTTTATTGTTGATAAGTTCAACACAGGTATGCGATCCGATATAGCCTGTTCCGCCGGTAACCAGTATTTTCATTCTTAACCTCCGATTAGTTTACTTATATCATTGAATGTCACAAAGAATACCAGCAACAGCAGCATTGCGACAGAGATCTTCATGATCAGTTCCTCTGTTTTCTTGTTTAACGGTCTGCCGATGATCAGTTCAATTACCAGAAGCAGCACCCTTCCGCCGTCAAGAACAGGAAGCGGCAGGACATTCATCAAAGCCAGGTTAACCGAAATCATGCCTATCAGGGATACATAGTATTCAATTCCCAATGCAGCTGTTTGAGCTACGGTATTGTAGATTCCGACCGGACCGCTTAAAGAATCGAGGTTTTTGCCTCTTAAAAGCGTTCCTAGTGAAGTTATGGTCATCCGCAGGATGAACATCGTATACTGAAAACCATAGACCCAGCAGTTTAACAGATTGACTTCGACTACTTCAATGGCTTTTTCAGAGAAGACGATGCCCATGACATAGCGCTGTTCATCTTCGCGGTATTCAGGCTCAAATTCAAAGTTTATCTTTTTTGAGTCTCTATTTACTTCTATGATCCACGGTCCGTTGCCGTCATATGTCGAGAGGAATGTCACAAGTTCCGCATATGTCGCAGGATTTATGGACATGCCGTTTTCAAAAGCGACTTTCGTGATGACATCGCCTTGTCTGAAACCAGCCTTCTCAGCAGGCGTGTTTTCAATGATCTCTGAAACGACCGGTTTAGTTCCGGTCACGTATGCGCCTTGCGAAAGGATGACCATTGAATAAATGAAAATGGCCAGCAGCATATTCATGGTGACTCCCGCCAGCATGACGATGATCCTCTTCCAGACAGCTATGCCTTTTAATGTACGCTCAAAAGGAATGTTTGCCGTATCGACTTCGCTTTCAAGAGAGCTTGAGTCATCACCTGCCATAGCCACGAATCCGCCTAACGGCAGACATCTTATCGAATATTCCGTCTCTTTTCCTTTATAGGACCAGATCTTAGGTCCCATTCCGATCGAGTATTCCTGACAATAGACACCAAAAAACTTGGCCGCCAATAGGTGGCCCAGTTCATGTATAGATACAACAATAGTTAAAAGCAGTAAAAATAAAATAAGATTCTTTATCAGCAGCATATTTCTTCTTTTCTAGTAATTAGCCCACATCTTATCGACATATTCCTTCGCCCAGCGATGTGATTCGATGATCTGGTCAGCCGTAGGATCTTTGATGAAACGGGCGGCCTTCAGAGTTTTGAAAATATAAGATTCGATATCGACAAATCTGATCTTTTCCTGCAGGAACAGCGAGACGGCCTCATCATTTGCGCCGATCAGCACAGCACCGAAGTTTCCTTCAAAGGCACCGACCTGCTTGGCAAGCTTGACCAAAGGATATCTGGAATAGTCCATCTTCATGAAATTGAGCGAAGTTATTTCATCAAAATCCAGGTAGTGCGATACCTTGTCCCATTTATGATTCGGGTACAGCAAGGCATATTTGATCATCAGACGCATGTCCGGACAGCCAAGCTGGGCAATGATCGAACCGTCATTATATTCAACCATTGAATGGATCGCCGCTTCCTTGTGCAGGATGACATCGATCTTTTCATAAGGTATATCGAACAGATAATGTGCTTCTATCACCTCAAAGCCCTTGTTCATCATGGTGGCAGAATCGATAGTGATCTTGCTTCCCATATTCCAGACCGGATGATTCAGCGCCTGATCAAGGGTCGCGTCAACCAGTTCGTCCCTGTTATAGCCCCTAAATGCCCCGCCGGAAGCAGTAACGATCAGGCGGTGGATGTCTTCCTTGTGATGGCCTTGCATGCATTGCCATATCGCAACGTGTTCTGAATCGATCGGATACAGGTTTACTCCGTATTCAGCCAGAGCTTCATTGATGATCTTTCCGCCTGCGACCAGGGTTTCCTTATTGGCCAGGGCGATATCCTTACGGTTCTTGATGGCTTCAAGTGTCGGCTTGAATCCGACAAAGCCTACAAGAGCATTTACCAGCATATCATAGTCGTTCAGTCTGGCCATTGTCACAAGGCCATTGTCTCCTGAGAAGAACTTTGTATTCGGATATTTGTTTACAAGCCTTTCATCAGGTTCGACTGAATATGCATACCTGATCTTGAAGGTATCGAGCAGCTGTTTTAGATATTCGGTATTTTTGCCAACAGAAACACCGACGAGCTCCAGCTCGTCTTTATGTTCCTTGATCACATCTATAGTCTGGGTGCCGATAGAACCGGAAGCACCCATCAGTATCAGTCTTTTCATCTAAACAGTGTCAATAAGGCTCCAAACAGTATTATACAGAAAAAATTGGAGTCGAGTCTATCGAGTATTCCACCGTGTCCGGGGATCAGATTGGAGAAATCCTTCACTCCGTAGTGCCTTTTAACCAAAGAGAAGGAAAGATCGCCGATCTCGCTGGCTAGAGGCAGCAATAAGGATGTAAGCATAAAGACGATCGGTGAACGATCAAAGAAATTGAAGATCATGGCCCAGAAGAAAGAAATGACAGTCGCAAAGACCCAGCCTCCCAGTGAACCTTCGATCGTCTTTTTAGGCGATACACGGGAATTCAGTTTGTGCTTGCCGAATCTGACACCGATCAGATAGGCAAACGAATCGCACATATAAGAGATTATGATGACATAACCCATCATCCATTTGTTGAGTTCCTGAATATACGATATGAAATACAGGGCAAAACCGATCATCGTTGAAAGGATAAAAACTGCCGAGATATCAGCGAATGATTCATTTTCGTCAAATACGCCGATCGTCATCAGGATCAGAATCTCAAACAAAATAATGACCACATGATACTGGTTCAAAAAAAGCAGGCACAGGATACTGGCAGCCATCAGCACGAACAACAGGTAGTTGAACTTCTCTTTGTGGATCTTGATGAACTCATAAGAACCGTATACACCGATAAAAGTCAGAACAGCCTTGAGCAGTGTTCCGCCAAGATAAAGTGAAGCTATCGTGATGACAGCTATTATTACACTACTTTGCAGTCTTTGTTTCATCTCTACCTCCGAAATTGCGCTTGCGGCTTTGATATTCTGCTATGCACTTATCCAGTGTATCGTTGTCAAAATCCGGCCATAGTGTATCTATGACTACAAATTCAGAATAAGCCAGCTGATAAAGCAGGAAATTCGAAAGACGCATCTCGCTTCCGGTTCTGATCAGAAGATCCACTTCCGGAAGGTCCTTTGTATACAGGTATCCGGCAAAACTCTCTTCTGTCAGATCGTTTACTTTTCCTTCTTTATAATCCAGCGCATACTTTTTGGCTGCTTTTACGATCTCATCTCTTGCGCCGTAATTAAAAGCGAAATTAAGGATCAGACCGGTATTGTTTCTAGTTGTTTCGATCGCCTCATCGATCACTTTCATGGTTTCCGCAGGGATTTTATCACGATCACCGATGATCATGATCCTGACGTTGTTTTCCATCAGTTCCTTGATATATGAGGCAAAGAAGATCTTCGGCAAAGACATGATATAACTGACTTCTTCCATCGATCTTTTCCAGTTTTCGGTTGAGAACGCATAAACAGTCAGGCATTTGATACCTAACTTGTTTGCGTAGATGGTTATATTGCGTAAAACCTCGACACCCTTGTAATGTCCGGCTGTACGCGGAAGCTTATTCAGTTTAGCCCAGCGACCATTGCCATCCATAATGATCGCCAGATGATTTAAAGAGTTCATTACAGTGTCATTATCTCTTTTTGTTTTGCTTTGCCGATCTCTTCGATCTTGTCGCTCATCTTGTCCGTAAGCTTCTGAATATCTTCAAGATAGGATTTTGAGATATCTTCAGGAATCGTCTTGTCCTTCTTGATATCTTCGTTGGCATCACGACGGATGTTTCTGATCTGCACTTTGGCTTCTTCGATCATCTTATCGACATCCTTGCAGAAACCTTTTCTGGTCTCTTCGGTAAGAGCCGGAACTGTGACACGCAAAACATCGCCATTATTCTGAACAGGCAATCCCAGATCAGAGATGTTGATGGCTCTTTCGACATCCTTGACTGAATTTCTGTCAAAAGGCTTGATAACCAGGGTCTTGCCCTCCTGAATAGAGATAGAAGCGATCTGATTCAACGGTGTAGGTGAACCGTAGTAATCAACTGTGATTCCATCCAGCATCGTTGGATTGGCACGACCTGTTCTTACTTTTGCCAGGTTGTTTTCAAAAGCCTTAATGGCAGTTTCCATCTTTTCATTAGCTATTTCTTCAAACAAATTATCTTCCATAAAAATTCCTCTTTTCTAGAATGTGATTCTGGTTCCTACTGCTTCATTTTTGACAGCTTTAACAATGTTATCCTCTTCAGTCATATTGAAGACAAATCCTTCAATTTTACCCTGTGCACAGATCTCTGCTGCCTGGGCATCTATGACTTTCAAATTTAATCTTAGTATATCATTAAAACTCAACTCATCAAATCTCTTGGCATCAGGATTTTCATCTGGATCCGAGTCATAAACGCCATCAACTCCGGACTTGGCCATCAGGATGACGTCTGCGCCGATTTCAAGAGCTCTTTTGGCACTTCCGGTATCAGTAGAATGGTACGGGAGACCTACTCCGCCGCCAAAGACCAGAGTATATCCTTCTTCAATCAGTTTATTGGCTTTTTCTATATCATAGTCTTCGACATTCTGGGCTTTGATTGCAGACATGGCTTTAGCTTTTACACCCACTTTATTCAGTTCGGCAGCAAACATAACGGCATTTATGACTGTTGCCAGCATGCCGGCATAATCCGATTCGACTCTATCAAAACCGAGATTTTCAAAGATACGGCCTCTGGCAATATTTCCGCCGCCGATGACGATGCCGACATCTACACCCATTTCCCTTATCTGTTTGACCTGTAAAGCGACCTTTTCCATCATTTCAACCGAAAACGGGAAATCCGGAGCTGCAAGTGCTTCACCGGAAAGTTTCAGTAATACTCTTTTATACATTTTCATTCACCTCATCAAATATTTTAGCATTGATGCCGCAATAAAAAAATGCTTCCCTTAGGAAGCATCTTTATTAGACGTTCATCTGTTGAGCAACTTCTTCAGCAAAGTTTTCTTCACGTTTTTCGATACCTTCACCTACTGAGTATCTTACAAACTTAAGTACTTCCGCATTGTTTTCCTTTAATACGGCAGATACTTTCTTGGCTGTATCCATGAAATATTCCTGATCGACCAGGCACATCTCCTTCAAAGCCTTGGAAACTTTACCTTCGATAGCACCGTTGATGACATTTTCCGGCTTGCCGGCAAACTTTTCATCATTCTTGACTATCTCAGTCTGAACTTTTCTTTCGTGGTCTACTACGTCTGCAGGCATATCAGCTGCAGAAACATAGCTTGGAGACATTGAAGCTACCTGCATAGCCATGTAGTGAGCCAGTTCAGGATTGCCACCCTTCATAACGACAACGGCAGTCTTGGCACCACCCATGTGAGAGTAATCGCCGAAGATCTCATCATCGTTCTTGCTTAGAACTTCAAATCTTCTTAAAACGATCTTTTCACCGATTGTAGCAGTAGCGTTGATGAATTCATCATTTAAAGTTCCCTCTCCGACTTTTAATGCCAATGCAGCATCATTGTCAGCCGGATCGTTTTCAAGAATGGTCCTGACAGCTGTATCAAGCAGCTTAAGGAACTGTTCGTTTTTAGCAACAAAGTCTGTTTCAGAGTTGATTTCAACCAGGCATGCCTTGTTTCCGTCTACCAGGACTTTTGAAAGACCTTCAGCAGCGATTCTTGAAGCTTTCTTGATTGACTTGGCGATACCTTTTTCTCTGAGCCAGTCGATCGCCTTTTCGATATCACCGTCAGTAGCAGCAAGAGCATTCTTGCAGTCCAGCATACCGGCACCGGTTCTGTCTCTTAATTCTTTAACCTGAGCAGCAGTAACAGCCATTATTCAGCAACCTCCTCTTTGACAGTCTCTTCAGAAACAGCCTCTGCAGGTGCTGCTTCTTCTTTAACTTCTTCTTTTACTTCAGCAGTATTTTCTTCCTTCTTGCCGATGTATCTTCTTTCAGAGTTATATCTTCTAGGACCTCTGTTGTTGAAACGATTGTTCTTTTCTTCGTTTCTTGCTCTTCTTCTCTTTTCCTGTTCTTCAGCGTGCTTTTCAACATTGATGATTACATCTTCCATGGTGATGTCCTCTTCGATCTCACCTTCCTGATAAGCATCCTGTAAGATACCGCCTTTTGATTCTACGATCGCATCTGCCAGTAAAGAAACAAGCAGTTTGATTGACTTGATCGCATCATCATTGGCCGGAATTGCAAAATCAACTAAATTTGGATCGCAGTTTGTATCAGCCAGACCGAATACAGGGATACCCAGCTTCTTGGCTTCGGATACAGCGTTATGATCTTCTTTCGGATCTACGACTACGACAGCATCAGGAAGTTTCTTCATTTCCTTGATACCGCCTAAGAAGTTCTCCAGACGGACAGCTTCCTTGTGGATCAGAACCTGTTCCTTCTTAGGATAAACGGAGATCGTACCATCTGCTTCCATCTGTTCGATCTCGATCAGACGCTTGATTCTCTTCTGAATGGTACGGAAGTTTGTCAAAGTTCCGCCTAACCATCTCTGATTGATGTAGAAGCTTCCTGATCTGGTTGCTTCATCAAGGATTATCTGCTGAGCCTGTTTCTTGGTTCCGACAAACAATACTTTTCCACCTTCTTCAGAGATCTGCTTCATCTTTTCATAAGCGACTGCCAGAGCTTCCTGGGTCTTGTTGAGATCGATGATGTAGATTCCGTTCTTCGCCGTGTAAATGAATGGCTTACACTTTGGATCCCATCTTCTGGTCTGATGACCGAAATGAACACCGTTTTCCAGAAGTTTTCTCATTGAAACTAATTGCATTTAAAAATT
>CADCPE010000136.1 GCA_902803275.1 uncultured Erysipelotrichaceae bacterium | reverse complement strand
CCAAAACCGTCATAATGTAACCATTTTCATAGGTTCAAATCGTTGGATTTGCGGCTTCATTAAACTATAATGTAGTAGTTGCTTATTGATTATGGAAGTTAAAAACAAAAAAGAACTTGAGCGTATCATAAGTTCTTATCGCTTAAACAGAACCAGTACCACCAGGGTGCTGATCAATATACTTATCGTGAATGTAGTATTGGTATCTCTTGCTTATATTGCGTTTTTTCATATGCGCATCGTATACGCAAGAAATCTCAAAACTTCATCTTTTAATGCTTATGAGATAAAGATCGCCGACGAACTGCTGGAAAGCTATACCGATACTTCCTTATACAAGGATCCTGATGAAGTAGAATTCATCAGCAAGGAAGATATGATCGTCAAGACCGTCTATCACAGTGACTGCAACTATTACATGTATTCGGGACACTATTCAGGATCATCGGTTCCGGGATACAGGACCTGGGCACACGCCTATGATCTGTATCGCAGCGGAAAGATCCATGGTGCGACTGCCGGACGCTGGTGCACATTCTTTGCCCAGATGTGGTTCTACGATGTCTTCGGCTTCAATTCATCAGGGAATGGCGCTGCCGGCAACGGCAATACCTTCGCTTCAACGATCTATGCGACTGCCGTATACCGCGATGAAGAAGGCAATCTGAAGCACTACTTCAGATATACCGATCATCCGGAGACCATGTCGATCGTCTCGATCTACTCCTCAACGCTTCCTGAAGGACACGTCCTGTGCATCGATGAAGTAGATTATGAAAACGGAACGATCACTGTTTCCGAAGGCAATGCCAATGGTGTCGGTGATATCAGGATCAGACAGACCATGTCCCTAAGTCAGTTCTATGCGAACAACCGGGGATATAAAGTCTATGTGACACCGACTGAAGAACTGTTAAAAATGATCAGCGAGAGAAGCTGATCATTTTTTTATGCCAAAGTAGCTTTTGATGTTTTCCAGAGCATCCGGGATCGACAGTGGTCTGTCCTTGTTTTTCTCGGCCGTAATATACTTGTCTTCTTTTTCTTTGATCAGAACATACAGAGCCCTGTAGGCCTTATCTGCCTCGAAGGTATCCCTGCCTATCTTTTCACCGTTTTCCAGTTCAAACTCGACCAGATCGTGTCCGTCTTCACGTTTGATGGACCACATCCTGATCTGTTCAAACGGGATGAAGCACGCACTCCTGCATTCCTTGTCGCCATAGAACATGATGCCCTTGTCGAAGATATCCATGACTTTATAGTCTTCGACAAACTTCAGCACCAGAAAGGCCATGATGATAAAGAAAGCCCCGAGAATGATCGTATAGATGTTTCTTAACACAAGCAGAAGCACGCCGATGATCATGCAGATGATCGGTGCCGTTTTGGGTTTGAAACAGATGGCTTTGACAAACGAACCTTCTGTCTTTACTTCTTCGATATTTACAAATTCCATAATTTATTACTGATATAGTGCGTATACTTCCGAGACCGGAGTATGACATGAGACTGCCAGGATCAGTTTGGAAAGCATCCAGCCGATCGAGAGAGTAGTGATCTTGTTTGTATTGGACAGGTCATCATTTCGCGGAATGATCGTATTGGTTACGACAACTTCCTTGATTGGTGAATCCTGGATCCTGATGGCGGCATTATTGGAGAACAGGCCGTGAGTCACGCAGACATAGATATCTCTGGCGCCCTTCTCTTTCAGGATATTGGATGCGGCGATCAGGGATCCGCCGGTATCGCAGATATCGTCGACGATGACCGTATCCTTGCCTTCAACATCACCGATGATATTGCAGGCTTCAGCCACATTGGCACTAGGACGGCGTTTGTCGATGATGGCGATCGGACAGCCGAGGATCTCTGCCATGTTTCTGGCTCTTTTGACTCCGCCATGGTCCGGTGATACGACAACGATATCCTCGACAGGCAGATTTTTCCTCTTGAAGTATTCGCCCATCATCGGCACGGTAGTCAGATCATCAACAGGGAACGAGAAGAATCCCTGGATCTGTGCAGCATGCAGGTCGAAGGTTACGACACGGTTTGCGCCGGCTGCTTCCAGCATATCCGCTACGAGTCTGGCAGTGATCGGCTGACGCGGCATGGCTTTGCGGTCCTGTCTGGCATAGCCGAAGTAAGGAATGATGCAGGTGATCTCCGCTGCCGAGCTTCTGCGCATCGCGTCAAGACAGATCAGCAGTTCCATCAGATTCTCGTTTACCGGCTTGCAGGTACTCTGGATGACGTAGCATCTTTTCCCTCTGACGCTTTCACCGAGTTCAACGAGCGTTTCACCGTCGGCAAAGTGCTTGACATCCACCTTGCCCGGCGTGATATTCAGATAGTTGCATACTTCTTCAACTATTTCTTTCGAGGCAGACAGGCCGAAGACGACGACATCATCAAGGCTTGCTTCCTTGAGGTTCTGGGCATCCTCTTCCGTATATCTTCTAACTTTCTTGTGCTTGATCTCACAAGGCACATATTCGATCGATTCATAATCTTTCAGCTTATCGTTTCTGATGACAAAGGAATCGCATATTTGGTCTTCACAGGTAATGACTGCGGCATCGCCCTCTTTGCTTAGAAGCTTTTGATAGTCATCGTTGTTGATCTCAGGATACAGAGGTGATACCAGCAGGGTCTTGCCTTCTGTTCCAAGTTCCTTGATGACATCATGGATCGTGTCTCTTCTGATGACGCCCGGTATCTCGGAGTCATAGCCGACGACATAGATGTTCTCTATATCTTCCAGTTTTCTGAGTTCATTCACCGCGTGCAGAAGAAGATTTCCGCCCAGATAAGGCGCGTTGGATAATATCTTCTCTCTTCCATCCTTTATGAAAATAATCGCGTTATTCATTGCCCTCTCCTCTTGATTTCATCATCATTATAACTCATTGTTCTGGTAAAGCGCACAAAGTACCGGGATGACTTAAACTGCTGATAGAGATAGCGGATCTGCTGTTCATCTTCACTGATGCAGAAGACTGTCGATCCGCTTCCCGACATCAGGACATCGCCTATCATATACGATTTAAGCTTCTTTATGATCGTATCGATCTCTTCATTGAGAAGCAGTGCCGGCTGTTCAAGGGAATTGCCCAGCAGGCCGTGGATATCATCGCCGTTTTCAAGCGCCTTCCTGAGCCTTTCGATATCCGGGTGATCACATTTATCCATGTCCAGCATCTCATAAGCCGCTCTGGTGGAAACACCGCTCTTCGGCTTTACCAGCAGGACATAGTATTCTTTGGCCAGGTCTATCTTTTCGATCCTGTCGCCGATACCGGAAACGATTGCCGGAACATTGTAGTAGTTGAAAGGCACATCAGCTCCCACGCTTGTGCAGATTTCGATTATCTCTTCATCGCTCATCTGCAGATTATACATCTTCTGAAAGATCCTTAAGGTGCTGGCTGCATCGGCAGTTCCGCCACCCAGCCCCGCCTTGATCGGGATCAGCTTATCCAGCTTTATGTAATAGTGATCGGTTATTCCATATCTGCGCTTTAGAATATCTATCATCTTGATTATTGAATTGTATTCGTTGAAGTGAATGAACGGCTTGTTGCACTCATATTCATCATGATCCTGGATCCTGATCTCCAGTTCATCATAAAAACGGATCGGTATCATGATCGAATTAATGTCATGGTAACCATCTTCCCTGATATTGAAGACATCCAGAGAAAGGTTGATTTTTGCGTATGCCCTGTCTATCATCATTTTCCTAGTTCCTTGTATATTTCTATGAATGTATCCAGATCTATCTGCTGAGCCCTGATATTTCCATCAAGGTTTAGATCACGATACATCTTCTCAATGGCTCTCCTGTCATAGAGATCCTTAAGGTTATTGTACAGAGTTTTTCTTCGCATCCGGAAACTGTTTTTAACCAATGTGAAGAAGCCATCTTCAAACTCTCTGTTTCTTTCCCTGATCGGCTTGAAAGAGATTATCGCGCTGTCCACTTTCGGTTCAGGATAGAAGACTTTCCTTGAAACATTCATTTCCGTCCTGACCTCATACAGATACTGAACCTCAATGCTCAGTGCTCCATAGTCCTCGCTTCCTGTCTGAGCAGAAAGCCGGTCACCGACTTCCTTCTGGACCATGACGGTGATCCTATTTATATCAAGACCTGATTCAAAGATCTTGAACAGGATCGGTGTCGTTACATAGTATGGCAGATTGGCACAGATGTTTACTTTTTCCGTGTATCTGCTCAGATCAGCATCCAGGAAATCCTGAAGATAGACATGCAGACGCTCATCGCTTATGTTTCTTGTCAGGATCTCATACATATCTTTATCGATCTCATATGCTTCAACATCTCTGGAATACTTCAGAAGCATTTCCGTCAAAGCTCCCAGGCCCGGTCCGATCTCGATCGTTGTAAGATCTGCGTCACAGGCATTTCTGGCGATCTTGTCCACGATATTGGAATCAATAAGAAAATTCTGACCGTACTTTTTCTTGGCCTTCAGTTCTCCCAGTGCTTCCTTTACATAACTGATGTTTGAGATCATAGGATCTTCTCTATTTCATCCTTATCTATTCCCAGCATATTGAGCCTTTTGAATAAAGTCTTGCCGTTGCATTTGCCCAGATGAAAATGTCTGTATACTTTTTCTCTCCTGGAGGCAGAATCCGCAAATCCGCTTAGACCCAGCTGATAGAATTCCTCTAATGAGAGCGTTTTTCTATCTTCGGTATAGCTGATCAGGTTGTTCAGCGCTTCCTCAAGCACTTCCTTTGATGCGTGTTCGATACCGACCTTTCGGGAAGTCCTTCCATCCTCTTTGAGAATAAAGGCATTCTTCAGATTCGGGATCTCATCATTGAGTCTTTTTCTGATCTTCTCTCCCGGCGTATCCGGATCAAGAAAAAGGATCACTCCTCTTTTGTCGTTTGCTTCCCTGATCAGGGCGATCGTCTCTTTGTTCAAGCCCAGTCCGTGCGTTTCGATCGTCTCAACATCAAAAAAAGACTGCAGTCTTTTTGTATCGTTTTTTCCTTCTACGACAATCAGTTCCTTGATCATAAATTCCGGAAATCTTCCTCTTTCGTCAGTTTCTTGTTTTCAAAGCGGTCAATGACGATCGCAACCTTGTAGCCCAGTGATTCAACGAGTGAACAATCGTCGGTAAAATTGATATCGGCACAGTTTTCATAGGCATTTTTGATAAGCTCTGTTCTGAACCCCTGAGGAGTTTCTGCCTGAAAGACCTTGTTTCGATCGATTGTTTCCACAACCGTTTCACCATCGATGAGCTTGATCGTATCGGTGGCGATCCTGCCTAAGACCACGCAGTCGTTTTGACTTAGTTTCTCCTTGAGATCATTAAGGGCTTCACTGTGCAGATAAGGTCTTGCCCCGTCATGGATCAGCACATATTCGCTTTCCGCCTTTTTTAACCCGTTATAAACGGAATCTCTTCTTTCCTTGCCTCCCTCAACGACAACCACCTTCTGGCCTTTAACTTCATGGAAGTATTCAGGATTGGTAACAACGATGATCTTGTAGCAATCGGGATCTTCCGCAAATCTTGCGATCGAACAATCCAAAACGCTTCTTCCATCTTTCAATCTGTAGAAGACCTTGTTGTAACCGAGGTTGGCTCTTTGTCCCTTGCCGGAAGCCACTATTATCGCATCGTATTTCATTCTTTTACTATGTCTTTCACTTCAGCTTTCAGATAATCAAGCAGTTCATCACGGTCTACCTTGAGGCCGATACCGAATTGACCACCGCTTATTTCGATCGTCTCGTGGTTCATCACTTCATCATCAAAGAAGATTCCTTTATTCTTCTTTACTCCGATCGGTGATACTGAACCTCTTTCATAACCGACCAGTTTAAGCAGATCTTTCACATGCACCATCTCCAGGTTTTTTACATTCAGTTCCCTGGCACACTTCTTGAGATCGATTTCATCGGCTACCGAGATCACACAGATGTAGATGTCATGGTCGTGTTTCAGGGCTAGCGTCTTGTAGCACTGCCTGTATTCCAGACCCAGAAGATCCGATACAGCTTCACCGGAGAATTTGTCTTTATCGATACTGTATTCCAGTACCTCATATCTGACCTTCCCCTGTTCCAGCATCCTCATCGCATTCGTTTTCATTTAAGACCTTCCATATACAGCTTGTTCAGATCATTAGGCAGTATTCCTTCGATCTGCAGATTCTCTTCCATAAGCGGGTGATACATCTCGATGCTTTCCGCAAACAGTCCCATTCTGATGCACAGATCGCTTTGATGTCCATAGAGATCATCATTGAGGATCGGATAGCCTATCGAACTAAGATGCACCCTGATCTGATGGGTCCTTCCTGTCTCCAGAGAACACAGCAGTATTGAATAGTTCTTCGCCTTGTTGACACCGATGCATCTGACTTTTGTGAGGGCGTCCTGGCCGTTTTTATAGATGATGCGCCTGTTCGGATTGTGACGGTCCTTGCCGATAGGCTTATCGATGCTGAAGATCTTTCCCGGTTCCATCTTGCCTTCCACGAAGGCAAGGTAGTTTCTTCTGATCTTCTTCTGTGACAGATACTGATCAAGCAGCGGCTG
>CADCPE010000135.1 GCA_902803275.1 uncultured Erysipelotrichaceae bacterium | reverse complement strand
TATGGCAAGGAATTGTCGATCGATAAACTGGTGATCGAATTCAAAGGAGCCGATTCAAGCAGGAACATATCTGTCTATCAGGATCCTGAGGATAAGAAATGGTATGTCTTCTCAGACAGCTATAAAGGCCTGCTTGCGGACATCAAGACACCAGTCAGATAATTGAAAAATCAATACATAATTTAAAAACCGGTAACAGCAGAATCTGCAGGTACCGGTTTTTCTCTTTTTTTATCGTTTATAAATCTTTCATCTTCTATCAGCAAGGTCCTTTGCGACATCAATTATATCCTTGGACCCCAGGATCGCATTCTTCTTTTCATTGGCGCCGGCATCTTCTTCGCCTGCATCCTTCATTGCTTCGATGTCACCGACCAGTCCGCTGACACTCGCAAGAGTATCCATGCCCATGATCGATGCGACATTGGAGATGATGCTGGCACTGCCGCTTAAACCAAGATCACCTTCTTCGATCGTGGACCTGATATCTCTTCCGGAAATATAGGCACTTATGATCGCCGAGATTCCCGGTATGCCAAGCAGATCGCAGATCGTGCCGATGTTTTCCAATGATGCATCCGATTTGAAATCCGGCCTAAGGATCGGCAATATCAGATTGATCATGATATCATCTTCATCGCTTTCATCAGAAACGTATCCGCTGATCTTCTTATCCTTCTTCAGCTGTTCAAGTCTTTCCCTGATAGCCACAAGCAGGGATTTTTCTATCACAAGTCCCAGCGGGATCTTTTTTAAAAGGTTTTCCTTTTTCTTCAGCAGTTCATTCAGTTTTTCTTCATTATCGACTTCACAGATATATAGATGTGCCTGACTTTCAGCCGCTTCTTCATCAGGGTCAGATCCTTCTTTCTCAGCTTCCGGTTGAAGGACTTCCAGAAAGTGTCTGGCTTTCAAGGTTTCAATAAGCTTTTCATCCTTGCTGTTCACAAAGACGGTCTTGTCCTCAAAAGAGATCTCAGGCTTTTCATCTTCCGTTTTATTTTCTTCGATCTTCTTTTCGTTTTCCTGTTTATTCTTCATTGGCACATTGTCTGAATCATTCCTGTTTTTCTTGCCCAGGAAAAAGTAACCTGCCACAGCTGCAGCTGTTGCCAATATTGCACCAAGCAGTATCATCAAGATGCCTGGACCGCCAGCTGACTGATTATCAGAAATGATATCGGAATTTCCCGGTTTATTTGTCGTATTGAGCGCACCCGCCTCAGCTGAGTCTTCGCCAACAGTCAGTTCGATCAGATTGCTCTTGGAAGGATTATAGTTTTCATCATATGCTTCTACACCGATCAAGGCCTTTGCCCCTGGAGTAACTGCTTCGCTGTTTCCGAAATACAGTTCCTGATCACTGATGACGATCCTGCCCGCTCCGACCGTATATACTTTAACGCGATCGCTGGTATCAACAGTCATGATACCCAGAATTGAAAGGATGCTGTTCAGATACAGGAATCTTCCCATACTGCCTTCAAGTTCTCCTTCAATGAACATGTACAGCTCATATTCATGGGCAATGTCCTCCCTGCTTTGAGTCAGTTCAACAGTGAGTTTTCTGCTCCTGGTCTCATATCTGACCTTATCGAGCAGGACCTCTTGCGATTCGATCCATTCTTCAGTATCACTGTCTTCGCCATATATCTTCATTCCTGCCGGGATCAGACACAAAAAGACCAGGATGGCGATCAGGGCGATTTTCTTTGCTAAAACACGCATATGTTTCATAAGGCCTCCATCAATTATTTCTTTCTTTTATTTTTCTTAATTTTACCTGAAGCCTGTATAAAGCTGAAGCGAAGGCGTATCAGTGGCGGATATACCGACATCAATGGTTTGAAAATATACCGTTCAGGTCAAAAAAACGACCGCTCGTTCATGCACAAAGCAATGCCGAAGATGTAAATCTCAAAGAATCAGACTGTTCAAATATAATTAATAAAGGAAATGAAAAAGATCGATATTGAATTCAAGGAAGACAGCAGGCAGCAGGATATAAAGGTGATCATCACTGCTGAAAAGATGGATGATGAAGTCAGGGAACTTATAAAAAGAATAAGCGATCCTTTCAGCAGCGGTTTCAGCGTCTATGATGAAAAGGGAGCGGTCGTCGTTCTTCCCTGCGATAAGATAATCAGTATCTCATCAGATAAACGAAAGCTCAAGGTCATTGCCGATAACGGCGTTTTTGAATTGCGCTCATCTTTGCAGGATGTTGAGAAGCAGCTCAGTTCATTATCCTTCATCAAGATCTCACGCTATGAGATCATCAACCTGCACAAGGTCGCAAAATTTGATTTTTCCATATCGGGATCCTTACGCATCGAGATGAACAACGGCATGCAGACCTGGGCTTCAAGACGGAATATCGGGGAGATAAAGAGAAGACTGATGAGAAAGGACTTAGATCTATGATGAAGAAAATAATCAGATATGCATTAATCGGTTTTCTTTTAGGCATGGCCATCGGCAATTTCATTGCATTTTTCTTTGCCTTGATGAGCGGATCCGCTCAGCTTTTTTCTGCTTCTATGATCAGCAGATTCGGTTCAGAAACTGTCGCATTCATCATTCATACCATACTATCCGGCATTCATGGAGCTCTCAGTTTCTCGGGCGTCATCTTCTATGAGATCGAGGAATGGGGCCTGGCCAAAGCCACGTTCATGCACTGCCTTTTGATCAACGCTTCATTTCTGATCAACGGGCTTTATCTTGAATGGATACCATCTGATCTTTCTTCCATCCTTGTGAGCACTTCAATAATTACCGTCATGTTCTTCATCATCTGGATCATCATGCATACCCGCTGCAAAAGAGAAGTAAGAGATCTCAATCAGCTGCTGCAGAAAGAAAAAGATGAAGGGAAAGAATAAACTTCATTTACCGCTTGTGAACGGATTTGGACCACTCGCTACCGCCGGATGTCCATTTTGCCATGCGAAGGATAAAATATCCCTATAGAGTCATATCACATGACCGATGGAGGAAACATGGATCTTAAAAAAATAATACCGGTCATCTGCATCCTTTCGGGTGTGGCGATGGTCGTCTGGGGAACCCTTGAAGGAACATATACTCACAGCTGGCTGGCTGTATTCGTTGGCGGCGCACTTATTGCCGTATTGTCGATCCTGTATAAGGACAAGGATAAGAAATAATAACGATATCTTATGAAGTACAAACCGCAGTTTTGAAACTGCGGTTTATCTTTTATCTTTTCTTTTCCTTTTCCTGTTTGCGTTTATCGTTTATGATCTTGACATGTTCATCAGTGATCAGAGTGACATTGTTTTCCTTTGCCCAGGCGACGCATCCGTTAAGCACAGTCTTGAGGAACGGACGAGGCACCTTTACGAAGTTTTTGAGGGCATCATCGCTGAACTTTATATCCGGATCACAGCGGTTGGCCGCATATCTGATCGAATCGAGATCGACTTCCTTCGGTGCCGGGATCGGTTCTGATACCGGTTTAGTGATCTTCGGGAATCTGGTGTACCAGAAATTGGTTGAATCACGATAGCCATAGTCAACCGGTACATTAGGGAAACTGTTTTTATTGACACCGTTGACGATCGCATCATAGTATTTTTCTTTCATCAGGATCTTGTCGATCGAAAGGATGAAATGGGCGCCATATTTGGAGGTTATGCCGTTGAAATTGTTGTAAGGACCAGGGTGACCGTCATCGATATCCTCGACTTTGAATCTGCCGGCGTCCTCGAGCTCAGTATTCCAGGTGCATTCAAATACCTGGAAGGCTTGCGCAATGACCTTGGGCCTGTTCTTGTCTTCAGGATCGGCCTGTCCGTCTTCCATCGTAAACAGCAGCGGTTCTTTCATCTTTTCACTGCTTGGTCCCGGGAAGCCCAGTCTCACTGCTTCCCTGAAATACTTCCTGTCATCCGGTATGAAGTTCAGAGCACATTTATGCGTGCGCAGGATGTTCATGCAGGTATTGGAGGTATTGCGGCACTCCAGAAGCATCGCATAGCGGTCCTTACCCGCGATATAGTACGGAAAAACCAGTGAATATGATCCGATATTCAAAGAACCGTCAGGATTTACAGTGCTGATACAGACAGTCGGCATCGGAAAGAAGGCAGATGTCTGATAGAAATTGTCGACGATCCTCAAATCTTTAAATGAACTCATTTTTTAGCATCTCCTTAATATTCTTAATTTTATTCTACTCAAAACAGAAAAATTATCATATAATAGATTTACGCACCAGTGGCGGAATAGGTAGACGCGCACGTTTGAGGGGCGTGTGGGCAATCCCATGCGAGTTCAAGTCTCACCTGGTGCAC
>CADCPE010000134.1 GCA_902803275.1 uncultured Erysipelotrichaceae bacterium | reverse complement strand
TTGAATCTTCCAGGATCTTTCTTACCGTAAGAGTCTTGAGTATTTCATTGCATCTGTTATAGATGTCTTCTGCATTATCCTCGGTCAGTGGTTCATAGATATTGAAGTATCTTTGCAGTTCCAGATGTGACCAGTGATATAAAGGATTGCCAATCAGATGCGAAAGGGTTTTGGCCCAGGCCTTGAACTTCTCCAGATCTGAAGCATCACCGGTGATATATTTCTCATCGATCCCGTTGGCTCTCATCTGGCGCCACTTGTAGTGATCGCCGCCGAGCCATACTTCGGTGATGGTCTTGAACTGTTTGTTTTCATAGATCTCGGCTTGCGAAATGTGGCAGTGATAGTCGATGATCGGCATCTTTGCCGCGTAGTCATGATACAGATGTCTGGCCGTATCATTGCTCAACAGAAAATCTTTTCCCATGAATTCTTGCATAGTATATTCCCCCATTCTATAGACAGCCCATTGTTTTCAAGGCGTAGATTATAATAAGCAGACTGAAGATCGAAAAGACCGTCGTATAGATGACGATCTCATTTGCCAGATCGTAGTCACCGTCAAGCTCCGAAGCCATGATGGCGCTGGCAACAGCCGTTGGCGAAGCGAAAGTCGAAACCAGAACGGCATATTCGACTTTGCCGAAAATATTTAACATATACGCGATCGCCAGTACGGCAAACGGAAATAAAAGATCCTTAAGTCCTACCACCCAGGCCAGTTTCTTCAGATTGGAAATGCTGTGAGAAAAATCAAGGCTGGCCCCCACAAGCAGCAGTGCCAGAGGTGTAGACATGGACGCCAGATAGCCGATGACCTTGTATATGAAATTCAGGTTGTTTTTGATGAAAAAGACGCTGCCCGGGATCAATCCCCTTACAAGCAGTACGATCAGACCCAGGACAATGGAGATGATGCAGGGATTCTTGGCGATATTGACAAGCGTCTTTCTGGCAACGCCCTTGTCTTCCTTGCCGTTGAAGCAGGTCAGAGCGACAACCGAGAAGATATTGAAAAGCGGGATCACAAAGATCGAGATGATCGAGATCTGGGAACTCGCCTTGCTTACAAGTTCGCTGTCCGCAAACATCATTGAAGCCAAAGGAATGCCGATATAGGCAAAATTGCTTCTGACAGCGCCCTGGATGATGACACCGATCTGGTCCTTTCTTTCGCTGATAGCCCTGGCAATGAAGATCGAGATGATGAATTCACCGATGATCGAAAATACTACCAGAATGATCAGACTGTAAGGTGCTTGGGTAATAGTGGAATCATAGAGATTCTTGAATAGCGTTGAAGAAAGAAGCGCATAGAAGCACAGCTTCTTTCCCTGCCTGATGAAGGCATCGCTGAAAAGGCCGATCTGATGGAAGAAATAGCCCAAAGCCATCAGGGCAGCCAGTGGAAGTATAATGTTCAGTGAAAATAAAAAGTCTTCCATAGTATAAAAAAGTGTTTAAAACACTCTTTCCTTCCATTTCATCATGTTTGCTTTTCTATGGGCACTAATTACCATTCTTCCTCCTGAATAAGGATGATTATCCTGCCTGAGGCGCATCACATGATAAAAATCCCATTTCTTTAACATTATCTTATCATCATCTTTGTTCCTGTTAAAATAAAACGTTTTTTAAGGCATAATAAACGTATGGATGTATCCACTGAAGCCTATGGCCAGTATCATTACGCCCTCAAAGCAGGCCGGAAAAACGTCAGAAAAAGAAGAAGACAGAATCTGAGCATCCATCCGGCTGTTCTTGAAGATGTCGTCAATATCAGCGAGTGCTCAAAACAGAAGCTCGGTGATATCGATGTTCCGGCCCATTTGATCGTCGGCACCAGTACCCGTGCAAGGGCTCTGGCTTTTTCATCTGACTTCATGCCGATACTGAAGGACTCGACGGAATTTTCCGCCAAGTGGTGTCAGGTGTGCAGATATCACCTCTCTGATGCAGGCATCAACGAATCTCCGACAGCCTATGAATATCTGGGAAAATTCTATATTCTGGAAGGAAACAAGCGCGTTTCGGTGCTCAAATCCTATGGCGCCTACCAGATAATGCTCAACGTTACCAGACTGCTGCCTCCCAAATCAAGCAGACCGGAAATCCTCAGATACTACGAATTCCTGGACTTCTACAAGAATTCCCAGTTATATCAGTTCCAGTTTTCCAAAAGCGGCCAGTACAGCAGACTGCAGGAACTGCTCGACATGGAAGAAGGCCATATCTGGACCAGAGCTGAAAGGATCAACCTCACCGGCTTCATGGTCCGCCTTGATGCCCATCTTGATAAGTACAGGATCAGCTACAATCACTGTGACTGTCTGATCGCCCTGATGGAGCTTTATGACTATGACGTTCTGATCAACATGAAGGATAAGGAACTGGATAAGGCGATCCTGGATAATAAGACAAGGCTGATGCACGGCAAGGGCCTATACAGAGTCATCTGCATCTCCGATGAAGAAGATATGATCCTTTATTCAGACCGGGCCAGAAGCATCCTCAAAGACTTTGACTTCATCATCTCCTGCGGTGATCTTAAACCCGAATATCTGGAGTTCCTGGTTACCGTGTCAAACAAGCCGCTGTATTATGTCAAAGGCAACCATGATGACCGCTATGCGAATGATCCGCCGGGAGGCTGCATCTGCATCGACGACGACGTGATCGAACACGAAGGATTAAAGATCATGGGCTTGGGCGGTTCGATAAGATATTCAAATGCCAGATATCAGTACACCGAACTGCAGATGGAAAGAAGGATCAGAAAGCTCAGACGCAAGATCCGCAATGCCAAAGATATCGATATCGTCGTAACACACGCCCCGATCAAAGGCTATGGTGATCTGAAAGATTACGCTCATCAGGGCTTTGCGTGTTTTGAAAAGCTCCTGAATGATCTGCATCCCAGATTCTGGTTCTACGGACATGTGCATATGAGCTATGAACATAAGCTGCAGCGGGTCATCGAACATAAGAACACCAGAATAATCAACTGCTATGGCAAGTACCTGATTGAGTTCTAGACATCAAAAAAAAGTAAGCACGCTGCTTACTTTTTGTTTCTGTTTTTCTTTTTGGTTTTTTCTGCTTCTTCCTGTTCCATCTGCAGCTTTCTTCTTTCAATGAATCTCTCAAACTGCAGTTTAAGCAAAGCGGCACAAGGCACTGCCAGCAGCATGCCCAGTACACCGCCGATCTCGCCGCCGGCGATCAGCGCCATGATGACCAAAACCGGATGGATCTCGACATTGTCTGAGAGCAGTTTAGGATTGATGATGTTGCCATCGATCGCCATGACCAGGCCCAGCACGGCACCGCCGGCTGCCAGATGGAACATCGATCCTTCCGAGATGGCCACGATCGCCAGTGAAGCAAAACCGATGATCGGACCGACATAAGGGATCAGATTGCCGATACCGGTAAGAAGTCCGATGACCATCGCATAAGGAACTCTCAGTATCAGCAGCGCAACGCTGACCAGAGCTCCGACCAGGAAGGCATCGATCGACTGACCGCGGATATATCCGGAAAAGACGCGATCCGCATCCTTCGAGAATTCGGCCAGCTTCGCTCTTGTCTCTTCACTCGTAAAGAGCTCAAGCACTTTCTGCCAGTATTCAGCGATATGTGAATCCAGAAGGAAATAGATCGCAAAGATGTTCGCAAAAAGCAGCTTTGAAGCTCCGGAACTGACGTTATTGAATACATTGGACAGGATCGTTCCGATATTTCCCAGATTGATGTTGAACTTGGCCAGTTCAGCCTCGACTGAAGCCCAGAATTTTGAGAAATCGTTTGCTATCATGCTGACGAATTCCGTCAGATCCTTGACTTCGATCTTGTCTATGCTTCTGGTGACTGTCATGATCAGTGCCAGCAGCAGCAGGATCACAACGATCAGGATCATCGTGAAGGTTACGGCAACACTGATGACACGGGCTTTCTTTTCGTTCTTCACATTGTAGAAGACCCTGTTTTCAAAGAATTCCACCAGCGGCGTGAAAAGATATGCCAGAGCCAGGCCCAGGATCAGAGGTCCCAGGATCGTTATGATGAAACTGAGGATATTTCCTGTCTTGGAAGAAAAATAATAGATGATCAGACCCATGACAAAGATCATCAGGGTCGTCTTGATTATATATAGCGATAATTTGGAATATTTCTCATCGTAGAACTGTTTAAAAAAATTCATGGCACACCTCATCAAATTATTTTAATTTTAGCACTATTCCTCTAAGATATCCTTCCAGATTGCGGTAAGTCTTTCTAAACTTAAGGCGGCATTGGCCGGCGAGCTTGAAGGAAGATATTCAGCTTTTCTGCCCAGCTTGTCTTCAAGATAGCGGATATACAGTTTTTCAGCTGTCTTGCCGTTGACGCAGATCTTTCTGATATCTGTTTCATTGAAGATCCTGCTCAAGTCATTCACCTTTACATTCCTGATGCTTGAATCGCTTGATCCCTCAATATCGCATGATGCGATCACATCCCATAAAGCCAGATGATTTCCAAGGATCAGTTTTTTCTTTTCGTCAATGGTCTTTGGCACCTCTTCGCTGTATATCGAAGCAATGATCTTCCAGAATCTGTTATAAGGATGTCCATAGAAGAACCCGGTCTCTCTTGATCTGATGGAAGGAAAACTTCCCAGTATCA
>CADCPE010000133.1 GCA_902803275.1 uncultured Erysipelotrichaceae bacterium | reverse complement strand
GAAAGCTGTGCAGGATAGGCTTCAGCCTTGTTCTGCAGACCGACGATCTTAAGATATTCCATAGCCTTCTTTCTGGCTTCGGCCTTTTTTACTCCAACGATCTCCATCGGGAAACAGACATTGTCCAGGACTGTATCCTGCATAAGCAAGTTAAAAGATTGGAAGATCATTCCAATCTTTCTTCTTTCTTTGCGGAGACTTTTTTCATCAAGATCCAAGAGGTCCTTGCCATTGACGATGACTCTTCCTTCATCAGGTTTCTCCAGCAGGTTCAGGCATCTTACCAGTGTGGATTTGCCTGCCCCGGAAAGACCGATGATGCCGAAGATCTCGCCCTTGTTTACCTCGAAGCTGACATCGTTCAGCGCATGAACGATACCGGCTTTGGTGTCAAAGGCCTTGGACAGATGAGATACATTAATCATCGGCTCCATATTACTCAGTGAAAGGTACTACTGCTCCTTCGTAAGTATTGTTGATGTAATCCTGAATATCCTTTGATACCAGTACATCTACCAGCGCCTTGATCGCTTCGTTGTTTTCATTGCCGGCTTTGACCGCTACAACGTTGACATAAGTCTTGGCGGCAGATGAATCTGATTTTTCATAAGCAATCGCATCTTTGGAAACATTCAGACCAGCAGCCAGTGCATAGTTACCGTTAAGGATCACGACAGCGGCATCATCTTTTGATCTGGCGATCTGCGCAGCTTCAACTTCCTTGATGTTCACTTTGACTTTGTATTCAACGATATCGTTGACAGTAACGACCGTATCAGCTCCTACACCTTCAGGTAAAGTTATAATGCCATTGTCCTGTAACAGCAGCAGAGCTCTTGTTTCGTTTGTGCCATCGTTAGGAACCAGGATATCATCGCCATCTGCCAGATCAGCCAAGGAAGCCTTCTTGCCCGGATAGATGCCGAACGGTTCATAGTGGATCTTGCCGACAACGGTCTGGGTCGTACCCTTTTCATCGTTGTAGTTGTTCAGATAAGGAACATGTGCGAAGTAGTTGGCATCGATCTCACCTGATTCAACGACTTCAACAGGCTGTACATAGTCTTCAAATTCAACGATCTCAAGTTCGATGTTCTGCTGAGCCAGGATATCCTTTGCTTTAGCCAGGATCTCGGCATGAGGTGTTGGTGAGCAGGCAACAGAGATCTTGATCGTCTCATCCTTTGGTTCGTCATTGCCGGAAGGCTGACCGCCTCCGTTTGAACAAGCGCATAATGTCAGTAAAACGAGTAATAATGTAATAATTTTCTTCATGATTTCTTCCCCTTTCATATTACATCTGAGGTTTGTATCCTTTTAAACAAAAAAGCCGTCCCTAAGGACGACTTGAATGCCGTGTTACCACCTTAATTCGTGTATTGCTACACCTTCTTCAGATACAAACATATCCTAGCACTATAACGTGTGCATTACGTTTAACTCTCATATCGAGTTAACAGCTCCAAGACCATGTTCACTTATTCTCCAAGTTCCTCTTTCACCTTGTGAGGACTCTCTAGGCTCTTCGGATAAGCTACTCTTCTTTTCAAAGCTTTTCTAAATAATAATATACTTTCCCGATAAAAATCAATGATATGAAACTTATTTTTGATAAAAATACAAAGATTTTTTCATAATAATGAAAATTCTTTCATAAGAAAGGACCGACCTTTCAGTCGATCCTTTGAATGATTATTCTTCGGTTTCTGGTTCTGCTTCTTCTTCAGCGACTTCTTCGTTGATGTTTTCATCATCCCTGAAATCGTCATCATCGTCCGCATCACCCAGCATCTCGCTTGGAAGCTGAGCTTCCTCCTGCGCAGCCTGGAGTTTCTCCTCCCTGATCTCGTCAAGCTCTTCAGCTCTTTCCTCGATCAGTCTGGTAGTATCTCTTTCGAACTTAGAACCGGTACCGGCTGGGATCAGCTTTCCGATAATAACGTTCTCCTTGATACCGAACAGATTGTCGATCTTGCCGTTGACTGCAGCATCCGTCAATACCTTGGTTGTTTCCTGGAATGACGCAGCTGACAGGAATGAATCAGTCTCTACTGATGACTTCGAAATACCCAGCAGCAATGGTCCGAACTTCGCAGGGACCTTGCCGTTGATCAGCAGTTCGTTGTTCAGATCAGTCAGTCTCTTTAAGGAGATCGTCTGACCGGCGCAGAGTTCTGAATCTCCCGGATCGATGATGATAACCTTCTTGAGCATCTGTTTGATGATGACTTCGACGTGTTTATCAGAGATATCGATACCGGTTACGGCATAAACCTTCTTGACTTCCTTCAGGATGTAGTTCTGAACAGCCTGGACACCGGCAATGCTCAACAGTTCCTTAGGATCTACGTTTCCTTCGGTTAGTTTAGCACCGGCTCTGACCTGTTCACCAACTTTGATCCAGGCTCTGACCGTCTGAGAGATACCGATCTTATGTACGATCGATTCCTTCTCGTTGGAGATCTCGATAGCCCATGAATGGTCTTCAAGTTCTTCAACCCTGGTGATCTCACCTGCGATCTTGGCTAAGACAGCCGGATGTTTCGGACAGCGTGCTTCGAAAAGTTCCTCAACACGTGGCAGACCCTGTGTGATATCATCGTTGGCATTTGCGACACCACCGGAGTGGAAGGTACGCATTGTCAGCTGAGTACCTGGTTCACCGATTGACTGTGCAGCCATGATACCGATAGCTTCGCCCGCTTCGACGAGCTTGCCGGTAGCCATGTTGCGGCCATAGCACTTGCGGCAGATACCGTCTTTGCACTTACAGGTAAATGAATTGCGGATATTCATGCCTTTGTAGCCGGCCTTCAAGATCTTATCGGCAATCGTTTCATCGATGAATTCATCTTCATCAATGATGATCTCGCCTGTTTCAGGATCAGCCAGCTGTTCCTTGGCATAGCGTCCGACGATACGATCATAGAACTTTTCAATAGTTGAATTGTCCTTCTGATCGATAATATCTGTAACATAGTAACCCTGGTCGGTATGACAGTCTTCTTCCATGATCATAACGTCCTGAGCTACATCGACAAGTCTTCTTGTCAGATAGCCTGATTCGGCAGTCTTCAGGGCTGTATCAGTCAGACCTTTACGCACACCGTGGGTCGAAATGAAGAATTCAGACACATTCAGACCTTCACGGAATGACGAATAGATAGGAACCTCAATGATTGATGGCTGATATTCCTTCTTTGATTTTGACTGAGTAGGTCTGCCCATCAGACCACGCATACCTGCCAGCTGAGTAAAGTTGGACTTGTTACCACGGGCACCTGATACTGACGACATGTTGATTGGCGACTTACGAGGCAGGTTGTCCATGACGTCGTCACCGATCGCGTTGGTCGCATCGGCCCACAGTCTTGAGAAGTGCTTTTCCCACTCAGGCAGAGTGAGCTGACCTCTTCTAAGCAGATTCTGCAGTACATCGGCCTTAGCCTTTGCTTCATCAACGTATTTCTGCTTGTGCGGTGCGACATTGATATCTGCCAGAGATATCGTCATACCGGCAACAGTTGAATATTCAAATCCTAAGTCCTTGATCGCATCCAGGATATTTGATGAACCTTCAGTCTTGTATCTTGCGAAGACTTCCGCAATTACCTTGGAAAGGTTCTTCTTGGTGAATTCAGGAGCGATCTTCTGTTCCCTGATAAACTTGGCAATATCGGTACCGCATGATACGAAATACTTGTCAGGTGTTCTCTTTAGCGAATCTCCCTCAACATCATTGATGTATGGGAAATCAGCCGGGAACTTGTCATTGAAGATAAGCTTTCCGATCGTAGTGACCAGATACTTTTCTTCCTGATCTTCGCTGAAGCAGGTCTTCTTCAGAGCCTTGGCCGGTACAGCTACACGGGTATGCAGATGCACTTCCTTGTTCTGATAAGCCATCAGAGCTTCATTGAAGTCCTTGTATACGTGACCTTCATTGTCACCGAATTTTCTCCACATCGCAGCCGTTTCCTTGTCGCCTAATGCTTCAAGGGCATCAGCCTTCTCGTAGAATTCCTCAGCTGTTTCTTCCATGTTCAGATAGAAGTTACCAAGAACCATATCCTGTGATGGAGTAACGATCGGCTTGCCATCCTTAGGACCAAGGATGTTGTTGGAAGCCATCATCAGTATTTCAGCTTCGGCTCTGGCCTCTTCTGATAACGGTAGATGGACTGCCATCTGGTCGCCATCAAAGTCGGCGTTGAATGCTGTACATACGAGTGGATGCAATCTTATAGCTCTTCCTTCGACGAGTTTAGGCTTGAAAGCCTGAATACCCAGTCTGTGAAGTGTCGGAGCACGGTTGAGGAATACCGGATGGTTGTCCATCAGTTCCTCTAAGACGTCCCAGATCGCCGGATCAAATCTTTCGATCATCTTCTCGGCAAACTTGGAAGACTGCGCGATCTTCTGGTTTACCAGTTCGTTGATAACGAACGGCTTGTAAAGCTGGATCGCCATTTCTCTAGGGATACCACACTGGTACATCTTGAGATCCGGTCCAACCGCGATAACTGATCTTCCGGAGAAGTCAACACGCTTACCAAGCAGATTCTGTCTGAAACGGCCCTGCTTACCCTTCAAGGAGTGAGACAGAGACTTTAACGGACGGTTGGCGGAACCCTTGACCGGATTTCCTCTTCTGCCGTTATCGATCAGAGCGTCGACAGCTTCCTGCAACATACGTTTTTCGTTCTGGACGATGATACTAGGAGTACCGATCTCCAGCAGCTTCTTCAAACGGTTGTTACGGGTGATGACTCGACGATACAGATCGTTCAGATCAGATGTGGCGAATCTGCCACCATCGAGCTGCAGCATCGGTCTTAAATCTGGTGGTATTACCGGTAACATCGTCAATACCATCCATTCAGGCTTGTTTTCAGACTCGACGAAAGCGTTGATGGTCTCAAGACGCTTGATCAGTTTCTTGCGCTTGTCACCCTGGGCTTTTTCAAGTTCCTTGACGATAGCCTGTTTTTCTTTTACAACATCGACCTGTTCGAGCAATGTCTTGATCGCTTCGGCACCGGTCTGTGCCTTGAATGCTTCTCTGCCATAGAGAGCTTCGTAGTTTCTGACTTCGAGCTCTGACAATGGCTGCTTGTATTCAAGATCAGTCGAACCAGGATCAGTTACGATCCAGGTAACGAAATATACTACTTCTTCAAGGATCTTTGGTGAAACGTTAAGCACTAAGCCCATTCTTGAAGGGATGCCCTTCAGATACCAGATGTGGGCGACCGGAGCAGCCAGGGCGATATGGCCCATACGCTCTCTTCTTACAGAAGACTTGGTGATCTCAACACCACAGCGGTCACAGACGACACCTTTGTAACGTACCTTCTTGTACTTGCCGCAGTAACATTCCCAGTCCTTGGTCGGACCGAAGATCCTTTCGCAGAACAGACCGTCTCTGTCCGGCTTCTGCGAACGGTAGTTGATGGTCTCAGGCTTGGTTACTTCACCATGTGACCATTCAAGAATCCTTTCAGGAGATGCTAAACCGACTTTGATTGCTTCAAACTTGTTTTTCGCCATGTCTATACCTCCTCTTCATCCAGACCCATTACGGCTTCCGGAGCTTCTTCTTCATCAATAGTGTCTCTGACCTGCAGACCTTCAGTATCTTCGATAACAGTTGCATTGCTGTCTCTTTCTACTTCACGGTCATCATCATCGACTCTGCTGATGCTTACTTCATTGCCATCAGCGTCCAGCATTCTGACATCGAGTGCCAGAGCCTGCAGTTCGTTCTTGAGAACGTTGAATGATTCAGGGATGCCCGGATCAGGAATCCTCTTACCCTTGATGATCGCATCATAAGTCTTGGTACGACCATTGATATCATCTGACTTGACAGTCAGTATCTCTTCCAGAGTATGAGCTGCGCCATAGGCTTCAAGAGCCCAGACTTCCATTTCACCGAATCTCTGACCACCGTTCTGTGCCTTACCGCCAAGCGGCTGCTGGGTAACTAATGAATACGGACCTGTAGCACGCGCATGGAGCTTATCGTCGACCATGTGTGCCAGCTTGATCATATACATTACGCCAACGGAGATTCTTTCATCATATGGTTCACCGGTCTTGCCGTCACGGAGTACGATCTTGCCATCCATGGATGTCTGAGCTTCTTCCATGATCTGAGTGAGTTCTTCATTTGTGATTCCGTCAAAGACCGGAGTCGCAAACTTGACCGGTTTGCCTGTCTTTTCACTTAACGCCTTGGCAGCCATGCCCAGGTGGATTTCCAGGACCTGACCGATGTTCATACGTGAAGGCACGCCGAACGGGTTAAGCATGATGTCGACCGGAGTTCCATCGGCCATGAACGGCATATCTTCGATCGGCAGGATCTTGGAGATGACGCCCTTGTTGCCGTGTCTTCCGGCCATCTTGTCGCCTTCAGAGATCTTACGTTTCTGAACGACATAGACCTTGATGACTTCCGT
>CADCPE010000132.1 GCA_902803275.1 uncultured Erysipelotrichaceae bacterium | reverse complement strand
TGCGGCCTTTCCCAGATGATGGCTATGCGCTACGGTACCGTACCGATCGTTCATGAGATAGGCGGACTCAAGGATACTGTCAGACCTTATTCCGAATTTGACGGGATCGGGGACGGTTTCAGCTTCGCCCAATACAACGGCAAGGCTCTGCTGCTGGCGATCGATGAAGCGATCAAGGTCTATTTCGCAAAACGCGATGTCTTTGAGACGATCAGGGATCGCTGCATGCGCAAGGATTTCTCCTGGAATAAATCAGCCCAGACCTATCTGAAGATGTATTCCGATATCTGCGGCAACGGCTACGATCCGAATGTCACATTCGCTGATGCCTTTGATGTACTGAAGATCATCTACGGCGATCTTAAGGAAGAAAGAGACGAATATCTGGCCAGACAAAGCGATGACTATTCCAATATCGTTGAGATCAGGATTGAAGGGCCGGGTGAAGGAACGTTCCATTTGCAGTTCAGCAAGGCAGGAATGGAGATGTATCCGACCAGTCATGACAAGGCTCATGTAAGGATTGCCACAAGCTTCGACAATCTCTACAACATGGCGACCGGTGCGGTATCCGCCGACAGACTGTTCGTCAACGGACAGATGAAGGTCCAGGGCAATATCTCCAAGGGCGCGGAGATGCGCTACCTTCTGGGCAAACATAAACAATAAATATCTCAGCTTTATGCTGAGATATTTTCATAACGGGCAACAAGATTCATTTCTTCATTTTTGTCGTCAATGAAGAGCTTTCTTTTATACGTATAGCCTTCCTGATCAAGACACAGTTCCAGGAAACACAGAAAGATCCCGATATCTATATGGTTGAAGTGGATCACCCCGTCCACAGGCCTGACCCATTTCCTGATCGGGCTCCTGTAGCGATAGACATCAAAAGTATCGTCACGGTTTTCGATGATCCACGGCTGAGTGTTGCAGGCACTGGGCGCAAAGCGCACTCTCTCGCTGATGCCATTGATCTGATCCCCGTGCCATATTTCTTCCGCGGTCTTTCTTTTCGCCTTATAGACATCCTTGCGGAAGCTGTCTTCAGGGACCTTGCATACGGCGATCATGATCACATACTTGAGTCCTTTGTAGTCAGGCATCCTTGCGATATTGAGTCCAAACCACAGGGCACCGATGTTTCTAAGGGCAAGATAGAGGTCGAGCTGTTCACAGATATAGCCGATATTCATCAGATAATTGTCTTTCTCTTCACTATAGAAAAGCAGTACTTTTTCCTGACCCCTTGCGCAGCTGGTCTCTTTGTTGTCGGCAATGCGCATGGCAACTCTGATCTCAGGATAGAGCCTGTCAGAGTTTTCAAAAAACCGAAGTATGTCTGCATATTCATCATCACTAATGCGGTACTCTTCCGAGTAGGATAGTTTGGTCTTCCAGTTTCTGAAGGTATGGAAGGACTTTCTTTTAAAGATCATCGGATAAAGTTCTTTGCTTAACATACTCTAAGTTTCAGTTAATTTAAAATATATTGCAAGTATTAAAAAAGAGCTTTCGCTCTTCTACTTGTCCATGTTGCCGATGTAGTTCATTGCGATGTTGAAGATACGCGGCAGGCCGCCATCGTAGTTTACCCTCTCCAAAGCAGCTGATACCAGAGTCGGATTGTCGGTACCGATGACATCGACATCACAGCTTACAAGGTACTGGATGGTATCTTCACTGTCGACTGTCCAGCAGAAAACCTTTACATCGCGGGAATGCAGGTCATGGACCAGTTCCGGAGTAACATTGGCCTCTTCGATCGAAACGTTATCGGTGCATTCAATATCGTCAAGCTTGCCGAAAGCCAGAGCCATGCAATAGCCTTTGGTGATGGTCGGATCAAGTTCATTTATTCTTTCCAGACGGCTGTAATCCTGAGCAATGATCATGACCTGATCATGCATATCGGTCTCGTTGATGACTTTCAGGATGTTTTCTTCAAAATCCTTGTCATCTCTGTGTCCTTTGATCTCGACCTGAACATACATGCCCTGCTCATAGCACATCTGTAGAACTTCCTTGAGTGTCGGCATATGTACATTTTTAAAGTTGCCCGGCAACCAGTCGCCGTATTCGTACTGCTGCAGCTGTTCAAGTGTTGAATCATGAATGCTCAGTTTCTGACCGGTCGTACGGTAGATATCAGAGTCGTGATTGACGACGATGACGCCGTCTTTGGTCTGATGGACATCCAGTTCGATCCAGCTCAGGTTTTCCATGGCGGCCAGCTCAAAGGCCGGTATGGTATTTTCCGGAGCATTGACATTGTCGCCGCGATGAGCGCAGACATACGGCATATTCACCGGTTCGGCAAGGAAATAGTAATCCCTGTTCAAGATAACGACAGCCATTGAAAAGACGATCACGCAGCCTGCGCCGATAATGAGCATCGACTTTCTGTTCGGTTTGACTTCTCTGAAGACTTCTTTGGAGATGGCGGTGAAAAGTCCTTTCTCTTCGATGTATCTGTAGAAAAGAACGGTCAAAGCAGCGTTATTTACAGCCGGAGAGATCAGGCTTCTGAGTATCTGTCTCAAGGCATAGGTATAGGTGCCAAGCTCACTGGACTTGGTCACGATGCCGCTGGAGCTGCCAAAGAAAGAGACAAGCTCACGGACATTGATGACGACGACGGAAGCGACTGAATTGATCACAAAGTTCATGATGATCGTCAGAAACAGCATCGTAAAGAATGTGTTGAGATATTTGCCCTTCTGCAGTTTCAAGCTGCGGGAGCAGCTCTTATTGAAGCTGCTGTTCTGCAGAACGAAGATATTGATCGAGAATATAAAGACGGTCAGAAAGCAGATCAAAAAGAAGTAAACGACCTTATAGATCTTGTTGTATAAGGATGTATATTCGATCGTCTGGTATATGAAACCGGGAATGATGAGTTTGAATACGGAACTTGACAGTGGCAGCACCTTGGCCAGAGGGAACAGGACGATCAGGAAAACGATGATCAGCCAGTTCTGCGGATCGAAGGCCTTTCGGCAGGTCCTTAAACCTGCAGCACACATTGAGGTGAGATTGGTGTCTCTTCCGACCTGACTCATAGAGAAAGCATGAAGAAGACCGGCGATCTCAAAAATAGACATGAGGGCGACCAGGATCAGGAAGACCAGCAGCAGGAAGACGGTCTTTGATGAAAAGAGGATAGTCAACAGATTTGAAGGAGCTATATATGTTGTGCCGTTGGCTATAAGGATCGTGTTAAGAATGAACTCCTTAAGAACGAGCGTACCGACGACGGACATAAAGGCACACAGAAAGATGAAGATGAATACATCATGGAAATTCTCTTTGAACAGCATGAAAGTATCCTTCAGGAATACTTTGAAATCCGCAAAAAACTTTGTAATTACTTCTTTTAATTCTTCGATCTTCTTTTTCACAATCTACACTTCCTATCAAAGCTATTTTAGCGCATAAGACAGGCAATTAGTTAAAGGCATAGAAGTTTTCCTTGGCATAGGCAAAATATTTACGGAAATTCTCTATGGCCTGCCTGCTTGTAACGTGTTGAGGCTCTAGCATGTCAAAACCATGATACATGCCTTCATAGATATCGAGCTTTGCTTCAACGCCCGCTTTTTGAAGGTTGTCAAAGTAGGTGATCGTCTCATCGTAGAACGGTTCTTCGCTGCAGACAAACGAATAGGCGGCAGGAAGATTGCTGTAGTCCTGCCCCCTGGCAGCAGAAGCATATGGCGATACAGGTTTGCCGTAATCTTTTCTCAGATACAGTTTCCAGGCCAGATGATTGAGAGTGGTATTCCAGGACCATGAATGGTTGTTCGCTGAAGATCCTGTATCAAAACAATCGAGCATCGGATAAAGAGGCATCTGAAAGGCGATGTTTACTTCCTCTTTGTCCCTGGCCATCATCGTCAAAGCGGCACACAGACCGCCTCCGGCACTTTCTCCGCCCACCATCAGCTGATCGATGTTTATGCCAAGCTGCCTGTGGTTTTCCTTCATGAAAAGCAACGCTTCATAACACTCTTCAAGTGCAGCAGGATAAGGATGAAAGAGCGAAAGATGATATCCGGGAGATATGACGACACAGCCAAACTGTTCCACCAGGTCAATTCCCCGGGAATTATAGACCAGTTCCTTAAAACCGCAGAAATAACCACCTCCGTGCATCCATAGGACACCCGTTGCATTCTCAGGCCTGTTTACAGGGGCAATTATCAATAAAGGAACGATGCGGCCGTTGACCGGCAGATTGATCGTTTTTGTCGTTACGTTTTTATTTCGATAAAACAGTTTCATCGCTTGCTCAACAGGAGGATCATCTGTCTCATGACCTTGTAGTACTCATCGACATTGATGTCTACAGCTACTCTTGAATTTGGAGCCTTTTCATAGTCGACAACACTCATGCCGCGTTTTTCAGAATAGTCATCGATGATGCTTGTAAAGGCATCCTTGAAGATCAGGACCTTATCAGAGACCAGTGAAGAAATGGCTATCGCGTCGTGCATTGATTCTTCGTTGCGGAATTCGATCAGTTTTTCCATGACGTCCCTGATCCTTTCATCGAGATCGTTTAGTCCGTCAAAGATCGATCTTCTTAACGGAGCTTTTCTGGTGACATTGAGTCCGATCATATCAATAGGGATACCGGTCTCAAAAACGATCCTGGCTGCTTGCGCATCGTGGTAGATATTGGCTTCCGCATATTCGGAAACATTGCCTGTGCTCAGCGTTCCACCCATGACGACGATCTTTCTGATCATTCCCTTGAGATCGGGATATTTAAGGAAAGAATGAGCCAGGTTCGTTTCCGGTCCGACAGTGACCAGTACCAGTTCGCCATTGCACTGTCTGGCCTGTTCATATATCATATCGCAGGCCGATAAAGCCGAAGCGGTGTTTTGGGAATGTTCCAGCTGTACGTCTCCTAAGCCGTTTGTGCCGTGGAATCTGACGACCGGTTCGCCAAACGGTTCAAACAGAAAGCTGTCAGCGCCTTTTGCGACCGGAACATCTAGCCGCTTGAAGAGTTTGAGTATATCAAGGGCGTTGCGGGTCGTGACATCGGTGGAGTTGTTTCCGCCGATCGTAGTGATGGCCCGCAGATCAAAAAGTTCCCTGAAGGCGCAGCCGATGCCGATGCAGAAAAAATCATCTACGCCAGGGTCGGTATCGATTATGATCGGAATAGTCTTCATAAGATAATTGTATCATTCATGATTAATTTCAAATGGAATATAATTTAGTTAATGATGAGGTTTAGTCTATGAAGATCAACTATATCAAATTCGGTACCGGGGAAAAGGTGATGCTCATAATTCCGGGCATAGGCATCAAACCGATCTGTGCTGCACCTGATCCGGTAATTGAAGCCTACAGTACTTTTACGGATGAATTCACGGTCTATCTTTTTGATCAGAGAAACGATCTGCCTGAAAAATACAGCATTGAGGAGATGTCCGAAGATGTCTATGCCAAGATCGAAGAACTGGATCTGAAGGATATCTATCTTTACGGCGTTTCTCTTGGCGGGATGATCGCCATGTCTTTGATGGCGAAATATCCGAAGCTTATAAAGAAACTGGCGCTTTGTTCAACGATGTATAAGGGCAATGAACTGTTTGATAAATGGCATGAATACGCCAAGGCCAAAGACAGCTACAGACTGGTGGAGAGTTTCATGGATAATGTCTATTCAAAGCAGTTCAATGAAAAGTTCAAGGAAGCGACACTGGTGGCTTTCAAGGACATCAGCGATGACGAGTTCAATCGCTTTGCGATCCTTGATCAGGCTTTGATCAGGTGTGATCTGAGCGATGATCTCGACAGGATAAAAGACAGGGATATCCTGTTTATAGGATCAAAAATCGATAAGGTCTTCAGCTACGAAGATATGAAAGGCCTGTGTGAAAAACTGCAGTGCGCGTCCTATTTCTATGATGAATACGGCCATGCAGTCTACGATGAAGCAGCCGACATCAAGGAAAGGATCAAAGATTACTATCTGAGCTAATCATAAAAAGGGGAGAAAGCATATGAGCTGTACAACGATTCTGGTAGGAAAGAAAGCAACATACGACGGATCGACGATGATCGCAAGAAACGATGACGGGAATTTTGAAGTCAAGAAACTGATCGTCGTCACACCGGATAAGAAGAAGTCAAAATACAAGAGTGTCATAGGACATCTGGAGATAGAGCTGCCGAAGGATCCTATGCGCTATACCGCAACGCCAAGCGTCAGCCTTGAAAGGGGCATCTGGGCAGCCAATGGTATAAACGAGGCCAATGTCGGCATGAGTGCCACAGAGACTTTGACGACCAACCCGCGGGTTTTGGGAGCCGATCCTTATGTCGTATATCAGGAAAGAAAAGGAAACAGGAAAGAGGTTCCGGGCGGGATCGGTGAAGAGGATATGGTCGAACTGGTCCTTCCGTATGTGAAAAGCGCCAGAGAAGGCGTATTGCGACTGGGGTCGCTGTTAGAAAAGTATGGAACCTATGAGCCTAACGGCATCGCTTTCAACGATGAAAATGAAGCCTGGTGGCTGGAGACGATCGGCGGCCATCACTGGATCGCCAAGCGGGTAAAGGACGATGAGTATGTCATGATGCCTAATCAGTTCGGTATCGACAGCTTTGATCTGGATGATGCCTATGGGCAGAAGAAGGAACACCTTTGTTCAAAAGACCTGAAGAAGTTCATCAGCGATAATTTCCTGAACCTGAATAAAGGCAAGGTCTTCAATCCCCGCTATATCTTCGGGACCCACAACGATGCAGATCATGTATACAACACTCCAAGAGCCTGGTATATAGGGCGTTACTTCAATCCGCATACCTATAAATGGGAAGGACCAGACGCCGATTTCACGCCGGAAAGCGATGATATTCCATGGTCCATGGTTCCGGAAAAGAAGATCACCGTAGAAGACATCAAATACATCCTGTCTTCACACTTCCAGGGCACGCCATACGATCCGCTGGG
>CADCPE010000131.1 GCA_902803275.1 uncultured Erysipelotrichaceae bacterium | reverse complement strand
ATATGATCCGTATACTCCGCTTGAGATGCCTGAATCTGTTACATCATTCACGCATACAAAAGGTGCCTACCCATACGCAAGCGGTGGCGGCGGATATGGTACAGTTACCGGCTATATCGCCAAGAAATCCCTTGAAGAACATCCGCTGGTTTCTGTTTCTGAAGCCTACAGTGCAAGTATGGCTAATGTCAAGAAGATCAACGGCGGCGTCGGAAACATTACCGGATCTTTCGATGGCAGTACAGTTGTCGCATCATTCGGTGCCGCAAACGGCGGCGGTGAAGCCTGCGTTGGCGAAGGCTGTGATTTGTCTACAACCAACGTCTATGGAGAAACAACTTACGCAAACGGCAGAATCTGGTTCCCGCACTGGAAAGCAGTTTATACCGGTGTAGCGCTTCCTCCGTATATCTATGTCGTAACTCTTGACACCGGTGAAGTCGTCAGCGGTTCTACTGATGATACGAGCTTCTCTACCGGTACGGGTGGAGGTTCAAGTGCTCAGGTCTGCATCTCATCAACTACAAGTTCATCGCAAGCCTGTGTAACACTTTATGCTCACTAAGTAAACAAGGTAGTTTAAGAAATCGTAGGGTTTCAGAAGGCAATCACCTTTAAGAAATCTTAGGGTTTGAAGTTAGATTACTTGAAAGAAGGATGTATCAGAACGTGGAGTTTCCCACAATCTGTACATCCTTTTCTTATGACCTGTTTTTCCTGTTTGGGAACTTTCTTTTCACCGCATTCTTCAATGGCTCTTTGGAATATGTCTCATAATAGTTCTCACAATACATGGCTCTGTTTCTGAATCTTTCAAAATTGGAGTAACCGTTGGCCAGTCTGATCATCTTCTTGATATAGGAATTCTTTCCCTCGATCTTTCCATTAGAGAGCCTTACTGTTTCTCCGTTATGTTTTTTATAGGGGATAAAGGAGTTGGCGATCTCTTCCTTCCAGTTATCCAGGGTATTGGCCAGCTTTTCAAAGGAAGGAAGCCGCAGGGCAAAACATTCATCAATATACTTTTCAATATACTGTAAGGCATCATCTTTTGAATATTCATACCAGTAGTGATTGAAATAGTAGTATCTTTTCATCAGCTCATAGGAAGCAGTAAGATCCTTATCGATCTTGAGGATCATATTCAGATAGTCATAGTCGTTCATCCTTGATCTGAAGTGGTTATTGTATTCATAGCACTCAGATAGCTCTTCCTTGAATAAGGCGTATCTTTTGGTTTTAAGCAGATAGTATTCATCTGACTTCATATCCTTTGAATATCTTCTCAGCACTGACAGTCTGACTTCATCCAGAGCTTCATTGATGTGGCTCATCACGTGGAAGGAATCAATGACGATAATGGCCTGTTTCAGCCTTCTTTTTACTGTCACTCGGTAGTTTTCATACATGTCCATCGTCACATACTTCACTCTGTCTCTTTCCTTTACAGGTATATACTTAAAGTAATCCAGAAGCTTACTTTTGTGTCTGGACTTGAGGATGTCGAGTATATCGCCATTTAGTCCCAGGATCATGAAGGCGTATTTGTTTCTGGAGTGCCTGGAGAAGTAGAACTCGTCAAAGCTAATTACCTCTCTCAGGCTTTTTCTTTTAATCTGCACATGACAGTCAAAGATATCCATTACTTCTGTAGCGCTTATCCGATATTTCTGAGCCATTTCCAGATAGGTGTGGTTGTATCTTTTGAGATCTTCAAGGATACACTTTATCAGCCGATCGCTTATCTTCTTTCTTTCGTTTGAAAAGGGATTATCCTCATAGAAGGTCTTCTTACACTTACAGACATATCTTCTGGCCTTATAGAAGATAATCCGGTCTTTATCCAGGATGATCTTCCTTCTTTTATATTCCTTCACCTTTGTCACATAGGATCCGCAGCAGGGACAGTGACCTCCGCTATTCTTCAATGTCACATAATAGTTTGAAACATCGCCATTTTTCACCAGCCTGAAGCTTTCACAATCCTTTTCGGTCATTCCAGTATCAGGAATAATCTCAATATCCATAAAAACGATTTCCTCCTTAATTACTCTTAAGGAAGATTATAAAAAAGACCTGAGTTTTGAACATCAGGTCTATAGCACCCTATATTTTCTTAAAGGCGTATGTTCACCCTATGATTTTTTAAATCGCCTGAACTGAAAACCTCGTTTCAAACGAGGTTTTATTTTTGTATTCCTTTGTGTTCCTTTATCAGCGATGCGGCTCGCCTGCATCAGTTTAGAAACATAAACAGGATAGTATTGGCGATCATCAGAAACATCGCGATAATGACAGTCGGTCTTGACAGAAACAGCGAGTAGGCAATTTCGGCATTGCGCACCTTCTGGATCTTGATGAATTCATATCTTCCGGAAAGGATCAGATAGACAGCGATACCGATGATAGCCACCAGACCATAGGCCATGTATTGAGTTATGCTTGCAGGGATCACACACATCGCATAGATCAAGGCATTGAAAAGTATGTGGATGATGATCGTCGGAATAATGCTCTTGTAGCGTAAAGCGATCTTTCCCAAAAGGAAAGCCATGGCAAAAGCCGGAATGAATTCGACAAAATTAAGATGTGCCAGCGCATAGAACAGTGCCGACATATACATGGCAAAGCTCTTGCCATATTTAGACAAAGAACTGATCAGGACTCCTCTGAAGGCATATTCTTCAATAAGCGGTGTGGCAAACACCAGCATAAAGACATATAAGGCATTATCAAGATTGGCATCATCATATGTCAGGCCGATACTTGAAAGCAGTTTTGATTCAAAGGAAAAATAAGAAAAAACGATGTTTGAAGCATAGATCATGGCAATACAGATCGTAAAGACCACGATCGCCTGGACAAACAGGTCTTTGAAAGAAGCTGATGTGTTTCTGGAGAATCTTTTTACTGATATCTTAAAAGTCTTCCGCATCAGGAAAAACGGTATCAGTGTTCCAAACATCAGGATTATAAAATAGATGCCGTAATAAAGAATATGGTCATTCAGGATGCTGGAATTTGTCTCTACCATATACAGATGAAGGACAAACGGTATCATCAGAACAAACAGTGTATACATTATAAGAAAAAGACCTACTGTACTGAACCAGCGTTTGGCATATTTCTTTGATACCTTGCGTGCTTTGTTTTCCACATATTGATTATATATTTTATCGATTTTTTAGTAAAATTCAGTTTAAGTTCACATAAGAAACCTATAGTTATAAGTGATCTGGAAATACCATCCGCATATTTGATTCAAACAGGTTAAAAACGCAGTCGGTCACGGATCAAAGACCGATAGAAAGGTAAATATCCTTTGCAATCATCATTATGATCGATCAGCAGGAATATCAGGTAATGAAAAATGAAAGTAAATGTTAAAACTGTTATTATTATCTTTTTGGTTGCCTTACTGGGATCGGGTCTGGGCACATTTGGCGTGCTGTCCTACTACACTCAGAAAAACGGCAATCCTATTGAAAATGACAATGTTGTCATAAACGAAGTAGAATATACCAACGTTGAAAAATCTGACTATTCAAAAGCTATAGAAAAAGCCTATAACACAGTCGTCGAGATCAGCTGTACTGTTCAGACTGGTTCAACAGGCTATTTCTTCGGCGGAACTCAGAACGCTACATCAACCGGCTCGGGGGTAATTTTCTCGCAGGATGGTTATATCGTCACAAATGCCCATGTACTGGAAAATCTTGTTGACGAAGATACGATCAAAGTAAAGATCTTCACAGGAGATACATATAAGGCAAAGGTCATTGGTACAGATTCAAGGACCGATCTGGCTGTGATCAAGATCGATGTTGAAGATCTGCCGTTCGCATCATTTGCCGATTCATCCGATCTGGTTCTTGGTGCAGATGCGATCGTTATCGGCAATCCGCTGGGACTTGGAATCACCTGCTCCAACGGTATCATTTCCGCTCTGGAAAAAGAGATATTCATCAACAATGTCTACATGACGGTGATTCAGACCAATGCGGCAATCAATTCCGGAAACTCCGGCGGTGGCATGTTTGATATCAACGGCAATCT
>CADCPE010000130.1 GCA_902803275.1 uncultured Erysipelotrichaceae bacterium | reverse complement strand
GGTGATGCGAAACAGTTTTATACGGATATGAAGTATGATATGAACACCGTGCTTGTCATCGGTGCCGAAGGCAAGGGCATGTCCCGTCTTGTAAAAGAGGAATGTGACTTCATCGTCAAGCTGCCGATGTATGGCAAGGTCACCAGTCTCAATGCTTCTGTAGCAGCCGGTATCCTCATCTACAACATCATAAACAGCCGTTAGAGTTTTCCACAATTGTGGAAAACTGTGAGAAAAAACTGAAGCAATTCTGTAGCAATTTTTCTCTTTTTTTATTTCATAATATAGTCATGAATAACATTAACACCATTATTCAAAGACTGAAGGAAGGTGACAAAGATGCCTTCGAAAAACTGCTGTCAGTGCATCACAACATGATCTACAAGATCATCAACAGCATTGACCGATCACTCGGTGACTATATCATCGATGAGAATGATCTGTATCAGGAAGCGAGCCTGGCCCTGTATGAAGCGGCAGAGTCCTTCGAACCTGACCGCGAGGTAAAGTTCTCAACCTACGCGTATGTACACATCAAGAACAATCTGCTCAACTATGTCAAAAAGTACCGGCGCCGCTACCGTGATGACATCTACTCGTTCGATGTCAATCCGCGAAGCATGGACTTCCAGGTCGCCGACTCGACAAGAAACAGCTACAACGAGAATCAGTTCAGGGAGGAACTGGAAAAATTCCTTGGCAATCTCAACGAGGAAGACCGCATGATCCTGCTTATGAGGGGTTCTGATTATTCCTACAAGGAGATCGCGGAAAAGCTGAACACGTCTACCAAGAGGGTGGACAACAAGCTCAGGGTCCTGAAACAGCGCCTGAAAAAGAGCCGGATCCTTGAGTATCTGACCTGCCGCTAGGTCAAAGCATAAAAAACTGCATAAATTGTTCTCACTTTGCCTTTTTTCGCCTTTTTGCGATTGACTTTGAAATTATTTATCGATAATATATAGATGGTTATCAGCAGATAACTTTTTATTTACCGTGAGGAGGAATTATGAAAGAGAAGAAAAAAATAATTCTTACCTGCAGTGTTTGCCTGTCAAGAAACTATACGACAAACAAGAACAACAACAATTCCAAACGAATTGAACTGATGAAATACTGTCCTAAGTGCAATACTCACACCCTGCACAAAGAGACGAAGTAGGAGGAAAAAACATGGAGTGGTTTAATCTTAGCGCTATCTGGAAAGAAATATCCAAGATCCGTTGGCCGAAGAAGGAAGACCTGCTGGAAAATTCGGTTCAGGTCATCATCTTTACCGGTTTCTTCGTGATCTTCTTTGCCCTGTGTCTGGTAGTTATATCAGCTTTCTTAAACGGATTGGGAGTTCTCTAGTATGGCTGAACAACCTAACAAGAAGGAATGGTATGTGGTCAACACATACGCCGGACACGAGAACCGTGTCAAGGACAATCTGGAAAAAAGACTTGAGACCATGGGCATCTCCGACAACCTGTTCAGGATCGTGGTAGCGGAAGAGACACAGATCGAGATCAAGAACGATAAATCCAAGGAAGTGGTCAAGAACATCTTCCCTGGTTACCTGTTCGTTGAGATGATCATGACTGATGAAGCGTGGTATGTCGTCAGAAACACCCCGGGTGTCACCGGATTTATCGGTTCATCAGGCGGCGGTGCAAAACCGTTCCCGGTCAAACAGGACGAGATCGAAAAGATCCTAAGAAGAATCGGTCAGTCCGACAAGAACATCGAAGTAGACTTCGCCGTTGGCGATACTGTCAAGATCCTGTCCGGTCCGTTCTCCGGAATGGAAGGCAAGATCGAATCCATGAATGACCAGAGCCAGGTCGCAACCGTTCTGATCATCCTATTCGGCCGTGAGACTCCTACTGATATCAATTACGTCGATCTGGCCCGTGCTGATTACTAGAGGTATAAACATGAAAATAGTATTATTAATCGTTTCAGTATTACTGATCCTTGTCTCCCTGCTGCAGGGCGGCAAATCTGACGGACTTTCAGCATTTACCGGAAGTTCTGATCTCGGACTTTTCCAGAACGTTAAGGAGAGAGGTCCGGAAAAGGTGCTTTCCTATATCACGATGGGGCTGGGCATCCTGTTCTTTGTCCTGGTCATCATCATCAGGATCACAGATTAATCTGAAGAAAATAGCGAAATTCATATTTCGCTATTTTATACTATTAGTTGTATGAAAGACATTGCAGTAAACAGAAAAGCTTATCACGACTATGCGATCGAAGAGACCTGTGAGGCCGGTATGGCCTTGATGGGAAGTGAGATCAAATCGATCAGAGCCGGCAAAGTTTCACTTAAGGAATCTTATGTGTCTTTTGTCGGTGGGGAAGCTTTCGTCAAGGATATGCATATAGCTGTCTACAAGGAAGCGACCTACAACAATCACGATGAATACCGTGAAAGAAAACTCCTGCTTCATAAAAGAGAGATCAAGAAGCTTTCCAACAAATGCAAGCTGCAGGGCTATACGGTCGTTCCTTTAAAGCTTTACTTCAAGAACGGGCTGGTCAAGATGGAGATCGCTTTAGCCAAGGGCAAGACCCTTTATGACAAACGTGAAAGCGACAAACAGCGTTCCATGGACAGAGCCGCAAAACAGGCACTTAGAATCTGAAGAAATCATATATAATAGTAATGAAGAAAGAGTAGGTCAAAAATGGAAAAATTTATTGTTGAAATCAGTGCTCGTCATATTCATGTAACCAAGCAGCAGGTTGCGATCCTGTTTGGTGAAGGACATGAATTAACTCCAAAGAAGGCTTTATCTCAGCCTGGCCAGTTTGCCTGCGAGGAAAAGCTGACAATCGTCGGTCCAAGAGGCGAACTTAAGGCTTCGATCCTGGGTCCGGAAAGAAAAGAAGCTCAGGTCGAATTATCACTTACCGATGCCAGAACGCTTGGCGTTGAAGCTCTGATCAGAGAATCAGGAGACATCGAAGGTACTGCCGGTATCAAACTGGTCGGACCTTGCGGAGAGATCGAACTTGAAAAAGGTGTCATCGCGGCCAAGAGACATATCCACATGACTCCGGCTGATGCCCAGAACTATGGCGTAAACAACGGTGATATCGTCAACGTCAAGGTTGAAACTGAAGCCAGAAGCCTGATATTCGGTGATACAGTCGTAAGAGTGAGAGATGACTTTGCATTGGCTATGCATATCGATACTGACGAGGGCAATGCTGCAGGCATCAAAGGCTCAGCAATGGGCGAGATCGTCAAATAGTCTGAATAATCATTAGTTTCAAAACAGAGGATATGAAGTCCTCTGTTTTCTTTAGGTCAAAGTGAGGATGGATCAGCGGGGATTGATCCGCTTTCAGATCACTTTGATAGTAGAATAATAATAAGAGAGGTGCGTTTATGATCTATACAATCTATAACGATATTGCGGTTTTAAGCGTTGATACTTTCGCTTGCGAGATCTGTTCATTCAAAAGAAGAGACAAGGATATCGAATACATGTGGCGAGGGGATCCTGAATACTGGAAAGGCAGGAATCCGACACTGTTCCCGCATGTCTCTTCACCGAAAAACAAGATCCTCAACTTTAAGGGCCAGGACTACAAGGTCAACAATCACGGATTCTGCAGAAAAAGCGAATTCAGTTTTGTGGAGCAGGGTGATGATCATCTGATCTTTGAACTGAAAGACAATGAGGAAACGCTGAAGGAATATCCTTATCATTTCATCATGCGTGTCACATATACGCTTAAGGAAAACAGAGTGTATATCGATTATCAGATAGTCAATTATGCGGAAGAGAAGCTTTATTTCGGTTTCGGCCAGCATCCGGCTTTCAACTGTCCTTTAGACAAAGACAAGAAGTTTGATGATTACTTCATTGAATTTGAGAAACCGGATGTCGAAAACTGTCGCCTTGATCTTAGCTATGAGCTGTTTGAAAAATATCCGACTGTCGTCATAAACGATCCGTCAAGCCGGATCTTCACTTTGAGCGATGGTGAAAACAAAGTCAGGATGCATATCGACGACAACTACAGGATCTTTGCGATCTGGACACCGCATGCGCCGTTTGTCTGTCTTGAGCCTTGGGTCAACACCATCAAGGATCTTGAAGACAACGCACCGTTTGAATCAAGAAACGGCAATATCTGCGTGAATCTCAACGATACATACAGGATCGGCTACAGTTTTGAGATCATTTAGCTTTTCACGCATGAATATCAGCGATGAAGATGCTTCATGCGGGTACTAATCGGGTATAATTAAAAGTGAAAGAAGGGGATATAAATGATTAGGGTAATTAGAGTTAAGGATGCTGCAGAAGCTGCTGAAAAAGCTTTTGAAGTAATGAAGGAGTTCATCAAACCGGGCAAGGTCCTGGGTCTGGCTACAGGTTCTACACCTTTGGGCCTTTATGCGAAGATGGTAGAAGACCATAAGCAGAATGGCACTTCATACAAGGAAATCAAATCATTCAATCTTGATGAATACGTAGGTCTTCCTATAACCCATCCGGAGAGCTATTATGCCTTCATGCACCGCAATCTGTTCGACCAGATCGATATTCCTGAAGAGAACACCCATGTGCCTTCAGGCCTGGGCGAAGATCTTGAAGCTCAGGCTAGAGAATACGATGAGATGATCGCTGAATCACCTGTCGATATTCAGCTTCTGGGAATCGGTTCCGATGGTCACATCGCTTTCAACGAGCCTGGTACGCCGTTTGATTCAGGAACCCATGTGACGGATCTGGCTGAATCCACAATCAAGGATAACTGCCGTTTCTTTGACAATGACATCAGCAAGGTTCCTACGCAGGCCGTTACTCAGGGGATCGGCACGATCATGAAAGCCAGGAATATCCTTTTGATCGCTACCGGCGCCAACAAGGCCAAGGCTGTTAAGGAGATGCTGGAAGGACCGGTAGATGAAAGCTGCCCGGCTTCGATCCTGCAGAGACATGACAGCGTTGTCGTCATCGTTGACGAGCCTGCCGCATCATTGTTGAGCTAGAGCGTTTTGCTTTCCTAAAACTGCCGAATCATAGATAATTATCTCAGGCGGTAGATTTATGAAAATTATCGATGCTCAGGAATTTGAAGAGACAATCAAAAGCGGCACAACACTTGTTGACTTCTTCGCTGACTGGTGTGGACCTTGCAAGATGCTTGGACCGGTCCTGGAAGAAGCTGATGTGCTATACCCTGATATAAAGTTTGTTAAGGTCAACGTAGATGACAACATGGACCTCGCTGAAAAGTACGGTATCATGTCCATTCCTCAGGTTTATATCTTCAGGGATGGTGAAGTTATCGGCAAGACCGGAGGCTATCAGGACATCAACGGTGTCAAGCACTTCATTGATGATACAACTGCATAGTATTTAGAAAGATGCACAACATGCATCTTTTCTTATGCCCTGGATCCATGAACATTGCATATTATATACAAAGGGGCATAAATCCTATATCATTAATTTATAGAGATATGATTTAAATCATTCTTGAATACATCGCTGGGAGATGTTGTACGTATCATCCTTTCTAGCAGGATGATCAATAAGAATTCAGGAGGTACTTCAAATGAGAAAATTCTTAATTGTTCTGATGACATTACTGGTGTTGTGTGGCTGTACTTCAAATGAAACGGAGATCAAAAAAGGCAATCCCGATATTGAAGAAGCGGGTCCTGGAGAAGAAGTTCTCAATGCAGAACCTTCTGATAAAGAAGTGACAAAAGCTATCGCGGCAGCAGGAGAAAACTGTCTGGCCAGACGCATCAACACTTCGATAATAGGCACAGCTGAACTGAAGGATGCCGACAAGGAAGAGGTCATTGCCCGTTCCGGTGCTGTGAGCAAGGACAACAGTGATTTCAACGATTTCATGGATTTCATTTATACGGCTCTTTATGAAGATATTCCTTCAAGTGCTGAATATCCGGCCGTAAAATACATCGTCGGCGAATGGACCTTCGCGATCGTGGCGCAGGAGGAGATCCTGGGCACGGCATTTGATGAGATCGGTTTTGCGGATATCGGTCTCAATCTCGATACCGGCGAGATGTCTCTGCTTCTGCATCCTAGGATCCTGCACTATGAATATGAGCTTTATGCCGAGGATGATGCGGATGCGGGCTATCTGCCATTCAGCGGCTACAGGATCGAAGACAATTCCTTCATGCTTTCTGACAGTGATGATCTCAAGGTCAATATCAGACACTACTATGTGATTGGAAGCCATGAGTATATCAGGGCGAGGATGTTTATTACGCAGGACCAGTATGCCGATGTGCTGTTCTTCAGAGTCACCGGTTGATCGATATGACAAGAAAGAAAAAGATTATTTCTGCGGTCCTGGCCATTGTGGGCCTGCTGATAGGTGAAGTCGTAGCCTTTGTTTTCTACAGCGAATATTCAACGATCTACTTTGGCTATGAAGGCGATCAGTTTGTGGAGAGGATTGGCGGACCGTACTGGATCCCGATGCTTGCGATGCTGGTGATGGGCATACTGCTGGTCGTCGCATTCGTCTATCTGGCTGTTCAGATTTTTAGAAAAGAGAAATAAAAATATCCTGAAAATCATTCTTTGGCCTACATGGCCTTGAATGATTTTTTGTTTGATCTTCTAAAATATCAATATTTTAATTAAATATGGGTTATAATTTTTGTATTTGGAGGGGGTAATTGACTATGGAAAAGTTGATTGAATTCAGGAATATTGTTAAGAGTTTCGATGGTCAAACAGTCTTGAAGGGAATCAATCTCGATATCTACGAGAATGAATTTGTCACTCTTTTGGGACCATCCGGTTGCGGTAAGACGACCTTGCTGAGAATACTGGGCGGATTCCTTGACCAGGATGAAGGATCGGTGATCTTCAACGGCGAAGAGATCTCGAATGTTCCGGCCTATAAGCGTCCAATCAACACCGTATTCCAGAGATACGCTCTGTTTCCGCATCTCAATGTCTATGAGAATGTGGCTTTCGGTCTGAGGATCAAGAAGATGTCCAACGATCTGATCCAGCCTAAAGTTGACAGGATGCTGGAACTGGTAGGCCTTGACGGCTATCAGAAGAAGGATGTAACTCTGCTTTCAGGCGGCCAGCAGCAGCGTGTGGCGATCGCCAGGGCCCTGGTCAATGAACCTGACGTCCTGCTTCTGGATGAACCGTTAAGTGCTCTGGATGCAAAGCTCAGAAAAGAAATGCAGATCGAACTGAAGAGGATCCAGGAAGAAGTAGGTATCACCTTCATCTTCGTCACTCACGATCAGGAAGAAGCTTTGACGATGTCCGACAAGATCGTCGTCATGAGAGACGGCAACATCGAACAGATCGGTACCCCGATGGAGATATACAATGAACCGGTCAACAGATATGTCGCCAACTTCATCGGCCAGTCCAACATCATGGATGGCATCATGAAGAAGGACTATCTGGTCAATTTTGATGACAAGGATTTTGAATGCGTCGATTACGACTTCAAGGAAAACGAACCTGTCGATGTCGTCATCAGACCTGAAGATATAGAGATAAAGAAGAAAGGCCGCGGCAAGATGAATGGCCAGGTCATTTCCGTGATGTTCAAGGGTGTCCATTACGAAGTCATCGTGGAGACCAAGCGCGGTGCCGCCAAGACCATCACCCTGCATGTTCTGGGCGATCAGGATGTCTTTAATGAAGCAGCCAATGAAAAGATGTCGGCTTCCGACTTCTCCATGGACATTGAAGACGTTGAACAGCTCACACCGCAGGAGATCATCCTTCGTGCCAATGCTCAGGCCTGGAAGGCTGACAATGAAGAAGAAGTTTCGATCAGCGATGTCGTCTATGACATCAAACCGATCGCCGGAAAATACCCGGTCGTCTTCAAGACTTCAGCCGGAACTTCTGTAGATGTTGATGTCACGGTCATGGAGCCGAAAGTAATTGAGGACAGAGAAGAAAAGATCGGCATTCAGGCTTTCGATGTCTACAAGACGATCGATGAGATCAAGGAATCCATGGCTATTTCCGTCGACCTCAAGAACTGGGCTGACGCTTACGCCTGGGATCTTGAAACGGAAAATGAAGTGGAGATCGACGATGTCCGTTTTGACTTTGATCCGATGGAGATCAGCGAAGGCAACTATGAAGTCACTTTCGTTACCGAAGGCCGTACCTATAAGATCCATACGACTGAACATCAGGAAGAAAACGATATCGTATCTATCGACTTCCAGCCTGAAGACATCCATGTCATGAGAAAGAGTATCTAGCCATGAAGAGTTTTAGAAGGTTGGTGTATCCATATATTGTCTGGGCATCGATAATGATCATCCTGCCGATGCTGATCATTGTCTTCTATGCTTTCTCGACGCAGGGCAACAGTCTGATACCGGTCAAACTGACGCTCGATAATTTTGCGCGCTTCTTCTCGGATTCGATCTTTGTGGAAGTACTGCTGCGCAGTTTGAAACTGGCGATCATTACGACGATCATCTGCATCCTCATCGGCTATCCGGCAGCTTACTTTATTGCCAAGCTTTCTCCGGACAACCAGTCGATCGCTGTCCTGCTTGTAACATTGCCGCAGCTTATCAACATGCTGGTAAGGACCTATGCCTGGAGGGGGATCCTGCTGGAATCGCCGTTTTCTCCGGAGGTAAAAGTCTATATCGGCATGGTATATAACTTTTTGCCGTTTATGATCCTGCAGATCTATACATCGCTGTCAAAGATGGATCCGTCTTTGATCAGTGCTGCCAACGACCTTGGCTGCGATAACCGCATGGCATTTATCAAGGTCACATTGCCGCTTAGTGTTCCGGGTATTATTTCCGGTATCACTCTGGTATTCCTTCCGGCGGTATCAAGTTTCTTTATTCCGAAGCTTCTGGGCGGAGGCTCCTATGTCCTGGTCGGTAACCTGATCGAAAACTATTTCGTCACGACCGGAGACTGGAACTTCGGTTCAGCGATCTCGCTGATCATGGCGGTCATCATCCTGATCTCCATGTATTTCACCAGAAAGTTTGATTATGACAAGGAGGCCATCTGATGAAGAAGAAATCGTGGTTTTCTAAATTCTATTTAGTCCTGATAATGGCTTTCTTCTATCTGCCGATCGTTTACGTGGTGCTGTTCTCGTTCAATGCTTCGCGATCTCTGACGAATTTTACCGGTTTCTCACTGCAGTGGTATCAGAAGATGTTTGCCACCAGGGAAATGATGGAATCGATCTACTATTCAACGATCATTGCGGTCATTGCGACTGTTGTCTCGACGATCGTCGGAACGATCGTGGCGATCGGCCTGTCAAAATCAAGCAGGCTGGTCAAGGAAGCGGTCACACAGGTAAACAATCTGCCGATGCTGAATCCGGATATCGTCACGGCGATCGGTTTCATGCTGTTTTTCTCGACGCTCAATATTCCGACCGGTTTCGGCACGCTTTTGCTGGCGCATATCGTCTTCTGTATCCCGTATGTCATCCTGTCAGTCATGCCGAAGCTAAGACAGCTTGACGACAATGTTGCGGAAGCAGCCCTGGATCTGGGATGTACGCCGTTTGAGGCTTTATACAAAGTCATCATCCCGCAGATCAGGGAAGGCATCATCTCAGGTGCGCTCGTCGCCTTCACGATGTCGTTTGATGATTTCGTGATATCCTACTTTACGACAGGTCCGGGCATCAACAACATCTCGACCTATGTCTATGCAACGACCAAGCGTATCAACCCTAGCGTCAATGCGCTATCGACAATCATCGTCATTGCGATTACAATTATTTTGATTATTACTAATGTAGTTCCTATGATCAAAGCAAGGAGGGAAAATGATGAAAAAACTGCTTAGTTTATTATTCGTGCTGGTAATGCTTGCCGGCTGCAGCGGCCAGAAATATGATGCCGGTGAAGTTCAGATCTTCTTACCGGGTGAATATATTTCCGATGAAGTTATCAGAGATTTTGAAAAGGAGACCAATATCAAGGTCAGCATCACGACATTCGATTCCAATGAATCAATGTATACCAAGCTGCTTGGCGGCACAGTCTATGACATCATTATTCCTAGTGACTACATGATCGAAAGACTGATCTCAGAAAAGATGATCCAGAAGATCGACAAGAGCAAGATCCCTAATATGGACCAGCTCTATCCTCAGGTATTGAATATGGATTTTGATCCGAATAACGATTATTCAGTTCCTTATTTCTGGGGCAATGTCGGTATCTGCTATGATTCAACGCTGATCGATCCAAACGATGTGGAAAGTCAGGGCTGGGACGTTCTTAGAAACACCAAATATAAAGGCATGATCTACATGTATGATTCGATCAGAGACTCCTTCATGATGGCGGAAAAGGCTTTGGGCTATTCCATGAATACGGACAATCCTGATGAGCTCAATGCTTCATATGAATGGCTCATTGACATCGCCAAGAATATGGATCCTGCCTATGTAACGGACGAGGCCATCGATGGACTCGCTAATGGCGAGAAGGCCATGGGCATGATGTATTCCGGAGATGCTGCATACATCAACGTAGAAAATGAGAATATGGCTTACTGGGCTCCGGCAGAGGGCACAAACTACTTCGTCGATGCCATGGTCATCCACAAGGATGCCAAGAACGTCGAGAATGCCTATAAGTTCATGAACTACATCATCGATTACGATCCGCAGATGGAAAACTCAGTCTTCGTCGGCTACAGCTCAGTCAATGCTCAGGCTCTGAAGGATCTTTCTTCAGCAGGCGGCGAGTTCGAAGGGATCGATGCCTATATCCCTAGAGATATGAACGCTAACGATGAAGTCTTCCATAACAACGAGGAAGTACTCAAGACGATCTCTGAACTCTGGGTCAAGGTTAAGAATACCAAATAATGAGACTGGTAGTTCAAAGAGTAAGTAAAGCTGAATGTAAAGTAGAAGACCATATAACCGGCAGTATTGATGTCGGTTATATGGTTTTAGTTGGTTTAGGGGTCAATGATGATGAAAAGATCGTTGGTAAGATGGCTGAGAAGCTGAGCAAATTGAGGATCTTCTCCGATGAAAACGACAAGATCAATCTTTCGATCCATGATGTGAAAGGAAAGATCCTGTCAATCTCACAGTTTACCCTTTATGCCGACTGTGCCAAGGGCAACCGGCCAAGCTTTACGGATGCCTTAGGCGGTGATAAGGCCAGGGAACTTTATCGGTATTTTAATGAAAGCTTAAGGAAACTTGACATTGAAGTTGAAGAGGGCATCTTCGGGGCTGATATGAAGATCAGCCTTACAAATGATGGACCTGTTACAATAATCTTGGATAGTGAGGATTTATGGTAGAAAACTACGGACTTAATGATATCGTGCAGATGAAGAAAGATCATCCCTGCAGGAAATCGCATTACTGGAAGATCATCAGGATGGGCGTCGACATCAAGATCAAATGTGAAGGATGTCAGGCTGTGGTCATGATGGAAAGACCGGAGTTTGAACGCAAATGCAAGAAGATCATCCGGAAAGCGGAAGAAAGCAATGATTAAGGCACTTATTTTTGATTATGACGGAACATTGTCAAACAGAACGGAAAGTGTCTATTGTTTTTATAATGAATACCTGAGGCCGTTCGTGAAACAGTTGAGCGACATTGAATTTGAGGCTCTGCTGCAGGATCTGATGTATTATGACCTCAACGGTATCAACGAATTCAATCTGCGGTTGCCTGCGTTCATGGCCAGGTATGGCCATCTGTTTCCTGACGGGTTTGAAGAAGATTTCCGGAAAAGCTTCCTTCAAAGGGCCTGGAGCTATAACGTTCTCAAGGAAGAGACAATTGAAGTACTGGAAAAACTGCAGGGCAGATATAAACTTGCGATCCTGTCAAACGGCGATTCGACAATACAGCACAACAAGATCGATCATGTGAACATTGCAGAATATTTCGATACCGTTGTGGTGAGCGGCGATGTGGGCATCCACAAGCCTGATCCGAAACTGTTTGAATACACATTGGAAAAACTCGGCGTGAAAGCGGATGAAGCTTTGATGATCGGCGATGTCTTTTCAACAGACATTCTGGGAGCTCTGCTTTCAGGAATAAAGACCGTGTGGCTTGTAGAAGATGAAGAAAGACCTGCCTTTGCCTACAAAGGATACAGGATCCGCGATCTCAGAGAACTGATTGAAATATTTGAAAGGGTGAACTTATGAATATACTGATTAGCAATGATGACGGCATCAATTCAGCCGGTATAAAAAGCCTGGCCAGGGCCTTCAGCAGGCTGGGCAACGTATACGTTGTAGCTCCCGAGGGAGAAAGAAGCTCCAATTCCCATCATCTGACCTGCGTGGGAAAAGTAAAGATCGAGAAAAGAGACCTGGAAAACGCGGCGGAGGCCTATGCCCTATGGGGAACGCCTGCCGACTGCGTATATCTCGGACTTGATTTTCTGTTTAAGGACAGGATCGATCTGGTGGTTTCCGGCATCAATATCGGGCTCAATGTTTCGACCGATATCGTCTATTCGGGTACGATCGCCGCTGCCAGAGAAGCCTATATCCACAGGATCCCTTCGGTTGCGGTAAGCATCGACTATGGAAAGGATGTTGATTTTGACACAGCCGGCGAATATGCACTTATGATCGCACAGAAGTATCTGCAGGATGAAAAAAGAAACGATTACTTTCTGAACATCAATGTTCCAAACCTCAAAATGGCAGAAGTGAAGGGCATCAGAGTCTGTAAGAACATGGCTGTTCTTCACTACGACAACAATCTTTCCATGATAAATGAAGAGGGAATCAGCTATATCAGGATCAATGATGTAATCGTCAGCGTCGATTATGATCCGGAGGATCTTGAATGTGACTATTCAGTAGTCAAAAAGGGTTATGTAGCCGTTTCACCGCTGTATAACTACCATATTCATCAGGAATACCTCAAACATGTGGAAAAAATGCTGTAAAACAGCGATTTTTCTTGAAAACAGAAAGCAAAAAATATATAATAATCAAGCATCGATATACCATAGACAGTAACGGCTATATGCTTAATAATGTTACCGAGGTTAATCAGATTTGATTTTTTAACCTGTGTCTATGTGATACAGGTTTTATTTTTATGAGTATATGGGTGTTAGAAAGAGGGAGCATGAATAAAGCTGTATTAAGTAACAAGCAGGCTGTCGTAACAGAGATCACTGACAAGATCAAGAACTCTGATTCTACTATCGTCTGCGAGTATCGCGGTCTTAGCGTTGCCGAAGTTACAGAACTCAGACGCAGTTTGAGAGCCGAGGATGTTGAATTCAAGGTTTACAAGAACACCATGTTTGAAAGAGCGTGTGATGACTGTGGTTTCGAAGCTCTGAAAGACGCCTTAGTCGGTCCAAACGCATTCGCATTCTCTAAAGATGCAACTGCACCGGCAAGAGTCCTCGCCAAGTTCGCGAAGAAGCACAAAGCTCTAATACTTAAGAAGGGTATCGTTGAAGGCAAAGTCGTTGATGAAGCTACTGTTAAAGAACTTTCATTACTGCCTAACCGTGACGGTATGCTGTCTATGTTGCTGAGCTGTCTGCAGTCACCTGTAAGCTCATTCGCAAGAGTCGTCAAGGCTGTTGCTGAAGCTAAGGAGGCTACAGCACCAGTTGCGGAGACCAAGGCTGAAGCACCAGCTGCTGAAGCTAAGGAAGAAGCACCTGTAAAAGAAGAGGCTAAACCTGAAAAGGAAGCCAAGGAAGAAGCAGCACCTGAAAAAGCTGCAAAGGAAGAAGCAGAAGTAAAAGCTGCTGAATAGGAAAGAAAAGGAGAAAAATTATAATGGCAAAATTATCACATGATGATATCTTAGCTTACTTAGAAGAAGCAAGCATCTTAGAGTTAAACGATTTAGTAAAAGCAATTGAAGAAAAATTCGGCGTTACTGCTGCTGCTCCGGTAGCTGTTGCTGCTGCACCGGCTGAAGAAGTTGCTGCTGGCCCATCAGTTGTATCTGTTATCTTATCTGCATTTGGCGACAGCAAAACTGCTGTTATCAAGGTCGTTAAGGAAATCACAGGCTTAGGCTTAGTTGAAGCCAAGGGTGTAGTTGATAAGTGTCCAAGTCCAATCAAAGAAAATATTAGTGTAGAAGAAGCTGAAGAAATCAAGAAGAAATTAGTTGACGCAGGAGCTACTGTCGAAATCAAATAATTAAATGAACCATTATTATACGGATAATAAAGATCTGAGTTCCGATCAAAAGGAATTCACGTATTATTTCGATAATGAGGTTTTCCGTTTCACTACCGATAATGGCGTCTTTTCCAAGAAAGGCGTGGATTACGGTAGTTATATCTTAGTTAAAAGTATTTATAAGAAGGATTTGGGAAGCACACTGCTGGATCTTGGCTGCGGATACGGTCCGATCGGCATCATCATCAAGAGGTTCAATCCTGATCTTGAGGTCGAGATGGTTGACGTGAATTCAAGAGCAGTGAAACTGTGCGAACTGAATAATTCGAACAACTCAACAGATATTAAAGTCCATTTATGCGACGATATTTCCAGACTGGATCATAGGTTTGATACGATCGTGCTCAATCCGCCCATCAGGGCCGGAAAGGCAGTGATCTATTCGCTGTATGAGAAATCAAAGGAAATGCTCAATGAGAATGGTCATTTCTATATCGTGATCAGAAAAGCTCAGGGAGCAGCGTCGAGCATGAAGAAACTTGAAACACTATTTACTACAGTCAGAACTATTGAGCGGGATGGTGGCTATCTCGTGATCGATAGTTTTAACTGATTCTACACAATATTAATTATTTGAAAGGACGGCGCTAATGAAACAAACTTACAAAACCTTGCATTCGGGAAGACATACATCACGCCGTGACTATTCCAAAGTATCAGGCAATCTTGAACTGCCTAATCTTGTGGAGGTACAGACTGATTCTTTCAAGTGGTTTACAGAGAAGGGAATCAAAGAAGTCTTTGATGACATCTACCCGATCCAGAACTATAGCGGCAACATCCGTTTAAAACTGTTAGATTTTGAATTCGGTGAACCAAAATATTCGGTAGCGGAAACAAAATTCCGTGAAGAAGACTACCGCGCGCCATTAAAAGCCAACATGGAGTTGGAAATAATCGATGAAGAGACAGGTGAGGTCATCACCAAGAAGGAAGAAGTCTTCTTAGGCGATTTCCCGATGATGACACCGACCGGAACATTCATCATCAACGGTGCCGAACGCGTCATTGTTTCACAGATCGTAAGATCGCCGGGCGCATATTTTGACACTGAAACTGATGATAAGACAGGCAAGGAAGCATTCTCTGGTGAGCTCATTCCTTCCAGAGGTACCTGGCTTGAATTCTTAACTGATGATAAGAAGAACGCCTTAGGCAGAATCATGAATATGTCTGTCGACAGAAAGCGTAAGATCTTATCTACGATATTACTGAAGTGTATCGGCTTCTCATTGAACCTGGAAAAGGGCGAAGACGGTTTTGATGTCGAAAGAGTCAAGACTTTCCTAAAAGCCATGGATCTCAATGTCTATGAAGATCTGATCAATCAGAACGATGACAGAGAATTCCTGAACATCTACGAAGCTATTTACACCTCATTCCTGGGTGCGTATGAAGAGATAACCAATACTCTTCAGGCCGACAAGACCAAGACTACTGACGCAGCACTGCTGGAAATGCACAAGAACCAGAAACAGGATGAAGTTCCTACTGTTGAAGGTGCAGCCAACCTGATGAATGCGAAGTTCTTTGATCAGAAGAAGTATGATCTTACTTCAGCCGGCCGTTACAAACTCGGAAAGAAACTCAACGTCATTGACCGTATTGAACACCATGAACTTGCACAGGATCTGTACAAGGCTGACGGTTCAATACTCTACAAAGCCGGAACACTGATCGAGAAGGCGGAAAGGAATGTTCTGAGAGAAGAACTCACCAAGGGCAGCCATGTTGAAGCATTCCCGTTCAGACACATGTTCTCGCATCCTGCGATCGCTGAAGTATCCACCAGGGATAAGCTGGCGCTCAAGGGCAGGATCCTGGCTAATGACGTCTATCTTGCTGACAAGACCTATTTCATGGGCACTGTTTTGACACTCGAAGATGTTAAAACTATTGCCAAGGAAATTGAAACAGTCAGAATCTACTCAGGCATTATCGCCAAGGAAGTAGCTCTGAGCTCTGAAAACTACAATGCGGTCATGGATCTTGGCCAGAGACTGTTCGTCTTAGGACGTCTTACTGACAAGAATTCCAACGATATTGAAGTTGAAGATGAACAGGCTATGCCTTACTATCTCCCTGATCATGACTCATATATGCTGATGTCTGACAAGGAAGAGGCGATCAAGGCCAGAGTCGACAGCGGTGAAAAGATCTCCGCTTGGCTGGTTGGTACAGCCTGCCAGGTCGTCATGATCAAGAACCCTGCCGCTCCTGAAAATGAGATCAAGCTGATCGGTATCGATCCTCTCAATTCCAAGAAATGCATCACGATGTCTGACATGATAGCTTTCTATAACTACATGTTCACACTGCTTGATGGCGTAGGAACGACAGATGATATCGATATGCTCGGAAACAGAAGGATCAGGACCGTCGGTGAACTGATCCAGAACCAGTTCCGTATCGGTCTGTCAAGGATGGAAAAGGCCGTCAAGGAAAAGATGTCCATTACCGAGATCGAGAATGCGACACCTAAGACTTTGACCAATAACCGTCCGCTCTCCGGCGCGATCAGAGAATTCTTCTCATCTTCACAGCTATCACAATTCATGGATCAGCAGAATCCGCTGGCAGAACTTACGAACAAGCGTCGTATCTCTGCTTTAGGTCCTGGTGGTCTGACCAGAGAAAGAGCCGGATTTGAAGTCCGTGACGTTCATAACTCTCACTATGGCAGAATCTGCCCGATCGAGACGCCTGAAGGCCAGAACATCGGTCTGATCTCTTATCTGACTACATATGCAAAGATCAACGAATACGGATTCATTCAGACTCCGTACCGCAAGGTCGACAAGAAGGGTAATGTATCGGAAGATTACATTTATCTTTCTGCTGATGATGAAGCCGATTACATCATCGCCCAGGCCAACGAGGTTATTAACGGCAAGCTCGTCAATAATCAGGTCGTTGCCAGAAAAGCCGGTGAAACGATCATGGCTGACAAAGCCGATGTCGAACTGGCTGACGTTTCGCCAAAACAGATCGTTTCTGTTGCGGCTGCATGTATCCCATTCCT
>CADCPE010000129.1 GCA_902803275.1 uncultured Erysipelotrichaceae bacterium | reverse complement strand
GATATCGCTCCTGGCACGATCTCGATTGCCACGGGCTGTGTAAGAGGTGAAGGAGCTTCGCTTGAATATGTACCGCTTGAATATCCGGCGATAGCCGACTATAAGCTGGTAAGTTCAATCAAAGATGCTGCGGAACAGCTCAATGAAAACCATGTGCTGGGCCTTTACAGATCGCATGATGCCTTTTATATGGAATCGATGGCTGCCCATGAAGGATTATGGGACAGGATGGATCTCTGGCAGGCGGCCAATGTCGTAAGTGAGGAAAACGAAAGCGGAACGCTGTTCCCTTTAGGCTATCTGCTGGGAATAAGAACAGCAAGCGTATGTGTCGTACTGGGATACATGCTGGCAGACTATGATCCTAACGGCCTGAGCAATTATCCGGCCTATGGAGATCCAAAATTCCTTGAACAGCGCATCAATGCAGAAACTAAGGTCATCTTGAGAGCCGTTGATCTTCTGGAGGATGGACAGTATGAAATTTGAAAGCAGGAAAATGACCCTGGTGGATGGCGGAATGCATCATCTGGGAGCAAAAAAGGAAGATGTCTGTGAAACGATGATCCTGACATGTTCACCGGAAGAGACGAAGGAAGTTGCAAAACATCTTGCCGATTGCAGAGTCACCGCTTCCCATCGTGAATATCTGACTTATACAGGAACAAGAAACGGAAGGAAACTGGGGTGCATCTCAATGGGACACGGATGCATGCCGATGGCGATCGCCGTAGAAGAACTGAATCATCTTGAAGTTAAAACCATCGTCAAGCTGGGTGAGATACAGGCTATCCAGAAGGGCATAAAACCGGGCACTATCATCATCCCTAGCGGAGCTGTCAGATCGGAAGGTGCCAGCAGGGAATATGTACCGGATTCATATCCGGCCTGTGCCGATATTCCTTTGATCAGAAAACTCTCTGATGCTTTAAGAAAAAAGAAGCTGGATGTCATGGTGGGACTTGTACGCAGTCATGATGCCTATTATACTGAACAGCCGAGCGATCCTGACGGTCTTGAAAGAATAAGAAAATGGTCAAAACTGGGAGTTCTTGGCAATGAACATGAATGTTCAGCCATGTTTGTGCTTTCCGAGATATTCAGGATCCGTGCGGCAGCTGTACTGATCACAAGGGAAAACATAGTTGATGGCACAGCCTTATCGGAAGATGAATTCAGCAGGCTGAATGAGCTGATCAACGAGATGATCGTTGATACCCTGGCGGGATCGTAAAGAAGATACAATAGTAGTGAAAGATAACGGAGAAAGAAAATGTCAAATGAAGAACTGATAAAACTTGCGTTTGAGGCAAGAGAAAAAGCCTATGCCCCATATTCAAACTGGAAGGTCGGCGCAGCTTTACTGACAAAAAGCGGCAAGGTCTACCTTGGCTGCAACATCGAAAACAGCGGTTTTACTGCGACGGTCTGTGCGGAAAGGACTGCTTTCTTTAAAGCGGTTTCCGAAGGTGTGTATGATTTCGCCAAGATCGCCATTGTAGCCGGTGATGCAGAAAAAGGCTCACAGGGCTACTGCACTCCTTGCGGCGTCTGCCGCCAGGTGATGACAGAATTCTGTGAACCTGACAGTTTTACGATCATATGCGCTAAATCGGAAAGCGAATACCACGAATTCACTCTGCGGGAAATGATCCCTGAATGCAAATACGTGGTAGCTAATGACGGTTACGGTTTCCAGGGCAGGAATTAATCAAGTGAATTGAGTTCATCAAGCAGCAGCTGATGAACTTTTTCTTTGTCCATGTGATAGATGATCTCGACCGGAGCTGTCTTTTCAAACATGCCGCGGCGGTCAACGACCATCTGGCCGTCTGCCATGCCTCCGGAGATATCGACGTGTACCACTTCATGCCTTTTATCGGTAATGACGCTTTCATCAAGCAAAGGCGCAACAGCCGCAAAGTCATATACGCAGCACGAACTTACATCCGCTTTAAACAGGATTGAACATCTGTCTATGTATCCATGGAGTTCTTCGTAGATGAAGTCGGCGATCCTGTTGCCGGTATCTTTGATCTTTTCAAGATCCTGTGCTGTATAGGTGGCAGCTTCTTCACACGGTTCGATCGGACAGACAAGACACCTGGCTTTGGAATTGAGAACGATCTCGGCAGCTTCGGGATCATCATAGAAATTGGCTTCAGCCAAAGGAGTCCTGTTTCCGATATAGAGACCTCCGCCCATGATATAGATGGTTCCGATTCTATCAGCTATCGAAGGATCTAGCCGCAATGCCATGCCGATATTTGTTAGAGGGCCTATCGCTACGATGTCGATCTTTTCTTTCGCATGTCTTAAAGTGTCGACAAGATAGGATACTGCATGCGTGTCTTCGGCTTTTTTATCAGATTCAGGAAGCTTGAATGATCTTTCGTGGATCAGCACCTCTTTTCCATCTATCTGCATCTTTATCCTTTGCATCAGGGTGTTGTGATCTCTTCCCTTGAGCATATCTCTGACGATCGGTGTGTTGCATCCCTTGTATACCGGAATGTTTTTGCCGCAGAGTTTCAGCACCTTCAGGGCATTATCCGCCACATCGTCAACAGGTATGTTGCCTTTGACGCAGGTTATGGCAATAATATCGATATCTTCATTCAGCAGTAAAGCGATCAGAGCCACTGCATCATCGCATCCGATATCGCAGTCAAATATAACTTTTCTTCTGTTCATGGCATTATCTTGGACTTTTTAGGGTCTTTTTCTCCTGTAACACTATCATAACACAGCGCTTTTGTGGCCAATAAAACATCATG
>CADCPE010000128.1 GCA_902803275.1 uncultured Erysipelotrichaceae bacterium | reverse complement strand
TACAGGATATGATCCTGCCGCATAATCAGCAGCCCCATTCACCTCTATTCTTTCGATCTGACCGACTGCTTTAGTCGAAGTTACGCCGATATATTCAATATTGGCAAAGCTTCCTAAAGCTCCCTGTAAAGCTGCCTTAGTGCCCTCAAATGTATTGGTGACCATTGGCGAATAGCTTTCGGGTCTCATTATAGAGGCAGCAGCTTCAGGCTGCTGGCCGATCGAAACTTTATAATTGATTGAAGAGCCTTTGGTGAAACTGCCGGCATCATTGGTAATGATCAAACCCTGTGCAATAGAAGAAGAAAATTCTTCACTTCTGACACCGAGTTTAAGTCCAAGACCTTCGATATAGCTCTTGAAAGCAGCCTCAGTAGAACCTGACTTGTCATCTACCGTCACCTTTTCTGCCTGAGATTGTGGCCCCAGTGACAAGCCGTAATTGAATGCTTCATCCTTCACATAGCTGCCATAGCCATGGGTTACGATACTGCCCTTGGCTATTGTGGAACTGTAGGCATCTCTTCCTTCGACGTGTGTCGGAGTAAGACCCAGGGCATTGGCTGCCGAGATAAATTCAGCTTCAGTCTTTCCGACAAGTTGGCCCTGCGAGATCTGTATAGTCTGATTGGAATTTCCGCCTTCCTTAGTGCCTAACGATAATCCGTAATTAAAAGCTTCGTCCTTTTCATAGGTGCCTGAACCGTGCCATACAATGCTTCCTTTAGCTACAGTAGAACTGTAAGAATCTAAGGTAGTCTTATGGTTAGGCTTTAAGTTAAGGCTGGCAGCTATCGTTTTGAATTCATCTTCGGTCTTCCCGATATACTGGCCTGCTTTAACAACGATCTCACCCGTTGTAGAAGAACTTCCTTCTTGGCCTAAAGACAGCCCGTAATTGAATGTTTCATTCTTTTCATAAGTGCCATAGCCATGAGTGATGATACTGTTTTTTGCTACAGTAGAACTGTAGGCATCCCTGCCGCTGTCATGATTAGCTTTTAAGCCCAGATTTGCGGCAATGGTTTTAAATTCATCTTCGGTTTTTCCAACATACTGATCTTTGTTTACGATGATATCAGTTGAACCGGACTTAAGCTTGTATAGACCATACCGGAGATCTTCATTCTCCTGATAGTTATTCGAATATCCATGTCTGCAGACAGTGCCGACCTTTGAAGAATCGCCTGTTTCCGCATCCCAATCCGCATTATGAACGGCTTTCAGCTTCAAGCCTTCAGCGATAGATTTGAATTCCGCTTCACTCTTGCCTGTATAAGCGCCTTCTTTTACAGAAATGCCCTTGGTCTCTTGCGTACAAAGACCATAGTTGATCGTTTCGCCTTTTTCATAGCTTCCTGATCCATGCCATACGATATTGCCTTTCTTCACAGATGAACTGGAAGCATCATTCGAACTGCGATGATTAGGGTTGAGTCCAAGCTCTTTTGCTTTGGCGATAAATTCTGATTCCGAAAGATTCAGATACGCTCCGCTCTTGACTTCGATCTTGCCTGCTGCAGAACTGTCATCCTTCTTGCCTTTAGAAACATAGACATTGACAGGAGTATCAGTTTTTATATTGGAAACAGGTTCGATCCTGATGATCATACCCTGAGGAACACTGTCACTGTTTTCTTCGATATAATTGACAGTCACAATACCGTTTTCGTTCTTCCAGTTTTCAATATCCTGTCTGGTAGTATTTTCACTCACTGCTGGTGCATCCACTTCAACAACGATGCCGCTGGAGATTCTGAAAGTGATCTTCCCCTCAAGCTTTTTGCCTGCTGAAACAGACTGCTGGAAGATTTTATCCTTCTCGGTATTGCTGGTATCTTCGTAAATGAATTCACACGCATCTGAATCACTAAGCTGTCCACACCAGGAAATAGCTTCCTGTTTGTCCTTTCCAAGAAAGTCAGGAACGACATCTTCATTGCCGTTAATCAGAGCCGTATAGCCAAGATATCCGCCAAAGCCCAGTACGGCAGCCAAAAGTAGTGAAAGGAATATATTTATTTTACTCATCAGAAATTCTTTCATAAAACACCTCTTCTATTGCTTTTCAAAAACATCGAATATAATTGCATATCTTGCAGGATCTGTTCCAAATGAAGTTGTATATCTATCATTATCAAGACCAGAATAGACAGTTTCATACATATTCAGCATCTCAACGATATCCTCGTAATTGCCGTTAGTTATCTTCAGATACATTCTGTAGGCACCGGTCAGTTGTGCGAGATCAACTCTTGCCTTATAGCAGATATGCGACATATCATAGCTTGAATTGTACAAGGTCTGATAATCAAATGTGCATGCTTCAGTCGCCGTATCCGCCTTTATCACTTTGTTGTCTTCACCTACAAAGTAGAGTTCATGGCTTACATCCTCATTATCATAATCAAGATAGAACATCATTCCCAGACCGCTGAATTGTGCATATACGGTATCTTCGTTTTCTTCGTATTCAACCGCATCAATAGTTACAAGAGATGATCGATTCGATGGTCTTTTGATGGCGCTAAAATCAAATATCTTGGACGTAATATCCAATTCAATACGATAGCCATAGACATCATTTGTCGAAATCCTGTAATCGACATCTTCGATCACTTCATCAAACAGCGATAAAGAATCGATAGAAGTCTTTAATACCGAAACCAGCGCATCTTTATCCTTGTATTTTGTCGATACCTTGAAGATATAAGTTCCTTTTTCAAGTGTTTTGAGATCAAAAGATCCCCTGAATCCGGCCCATTTATAATCAAATCCGTCATTGATCTGATACCAGCTGGTATCCGTATTCTCACAGTTGAATTCCGTAACTTTTTCATTTGTTTTCAGATCGTAGATCTCAACGATATGACTGATATCTTTGCTTTCTGAGAAATTGCATTTGGAGATATAGGCTATACCTCCCAATGAAATGATGCCTTCATCAGATAAAGACATTTCACTTACAGAAGAGAATGCTTCATGTTCAAGCTCGTCATATGTATCTGCAGGTTCCGTGCTTTCCTGTCCTTTGCCGTATAAGATCTTAGCATCAGCTTTATCTATATACGCTACCGAAACATTCCAGTCATAAGGAAGGATACCGTCTCTTGTAACAAGTGCACCGTTTTCGATAGGATTCGGCGTCTGGATCTTGTATCTGCCGTTTGCTTCTGCAAGTATCGGAACGATCAGATCCTTCTGATAATGAGATCCATAACGACCGGTAAACAGGATCGAACTGCCGGTAGATGATCCATAGAAATTGGCATCCCATGCAACATTTGATCCATAGAGCGTATCGTTATAGTTTGCCTTTACATAAGCCAGGGTGTATTTATCATAGTCGCTCAATTCACCGTTATTGTTATTCGACTTCTTGTCAATGCTGTAGGCAAGAGAAGCAATGCCAACGCCCCAATATGGATCGGAAGCATACTGAACATTAAGTCCGGCACCTTTGTTGCCGATGCAATAGCCGAAATATCTCCAGTTGGTGAAATCGATAAACCAGTTGATATAGCGTCCCATCTGCGCATTGATACAGTCTTTAACGGAATTGAAGTAAGAAGCGCCATTCGGATTTGAATCAACAGC
>CADCPE010000127.1 GCA_902803275.1 uncultured Erysipelotrichaceae bacterium | reverse complement strand
GGTTCAAGTGCTCAGGTCTGCATCTCATCAACTACAAGTTCATCGCAAGCCTGTGTAACACTTTATGCTCACTAAGTAAACAAGGATCCTTCGGGATCCTTTCTATTGCTCAACTAAAAAAGCCCTTAGGGGCTTTATCTATTTATCTGATCTTTTTCTGGCGATAATATTGATCGGTACGCCTTCAGAACCGAAGGCTTCCCTGAGCCTGTTTTCAATGTATCTCTCATATGAGAAATGCATCAGTTCCGGATCATTGCAGAACAGTACGATCGTACATGGTGCGCTTGATACCTGAGAGGCATAGTAGATCTTGAATCTCTTGCCGTTATGCGGTTTGGCCGGATTGGCCATCTGTGCATCCAGTATCACTTCATTTAAGACATTGGTCTTGATGCGTTTATTGAGATTCTCATAGACCTCATCGATCAAAGGAAGTATCGTATCGATACGCTTGCCTTCCTTGGCGGATACGAAGGCGATCGGCGCATAATCGAGATAGACGAACTGCTTCCTGATCTCTTTGGTGATATTGGACATCGTCTTTTCATCCTTGTCTACGACATCCCATTTGTTGTAGACGATGATGACACCTTTTTTAGCTTCATGTGCCAGACCGGCTACATGCTTATCCTGCTCGATTATTCCGGTCGAGCCATCCAGCACGACCAGGGCCAGATCGCTTCTTTCAATTGCGGCCTTGGCTCTTAATACGGAATACTTCTCGACATTCTCGTATACTTTTCCTCTTTTGCGGATACCGGCTGTATCGATGACGACATAGTTTCTGCCATTCGCAGTAAAGAGCGTATCGATCGCATCTCTGGTCGTTCCTTCAATATCGGAGACGATGACCCGATCCTGTTTCAGGAATGCATTGGTCAAGGAAGACTTTCCGACATTAGGTCTGCCGATGATCGCAAATCTGATCATGCCTTCATATTCTTCGATCGATCTTTCCGGCATCAGTTCAACGACTCTGTCAAGCAGATCACCGATACCTATGCCGTGAACTCCCGATACCGCCAGCGGATCGCCCATTCCCAGCGCATAGTATTCATAGATGTCGTTGATCTTGGAGATGTCATCGATCTTGTTTACCGCAAGGATTACTGGTTTCTTGGACTTCTGCAGCAGTCTGGCAATGTATTCATCATCACCAGTCAGGCCTGTTTTTCCATCCACCAGAAAAATGATCACATCTGCTTCATCAATGGCGATCTCGACCTGAGCGTTGATCTCTTTCTGAAACGGCACATCTTCGATCTGAATGCCACCCGTATCGATCATGCGGTAGGTCTTGGACAGCCAGGTACAGTCACCATAGATCCTGTCTCTAGTTACACCAGGCGTATCTTCAACGATCGATACCCGCTGTTCCAGAATCCTATTAAAAACTGTCGACTTACCGACATTGGGTCTACCAACGATTGCGACAGTTCCATCTATCATTCTATTCTCCCAGTTTTTCCTTGATTATCTTCATCACCCGTTCAAATGTCTGGCTGAGACTTTCGTTCGATGTGTCGATCTCGATCGCATCTTCCGCTTTTGTAAGGGGCGAGAATTCGCGATGCATATCCTGATAATCTCTTTTTATAATATCTTCCAGTATCGCCTGATAATCAGCCTCGATACCTTTCTCCATGTTCTGCAGGACTCTTCTTTGCGCTCTGGATTCAGCCGAAGCAGTCATATATAATTTCACCGGAGCGTCCTTCAATACTACCGTACCGATATCTCTGCCATCGAGGATATATCCTCCGTTTGCACAGATCTTCTGCTGCATCTCTACCAGAGCTTTTCTGCAGCCTTCCAGTTTTGACACGTTGGAAGCTCCCATCGAGATCTCATTTTCTCTGATCTTTTCAGATATGTCTTCTTTATCAAGGATCACTCTGCCATCCGGCAGCATATCAAGATCCATTTCATGGATCATCTCAACGATCTTTTCTTCATCCTCAAAAGGGATGTTCTTATTAAGGGCACTGTAGGCAACAGCTCTATACATGGCCCCGGTATCCAGATGCGTATAACCCAGTTTTTTCGCTACAAGATCTGCGATGGTCGATTTGCCCGCAGCGCTTGGTCCGTCTATGGCGATATTTATCTTCATTAAATGATTCCTTTAGTCTTCAGGATATAGAATACGATCAGTCCCAATACTACCACCAGGATGATGATCAGAACGATCAGAATGATGTTGAGGATCGTATTTGAACCTTCCTCTTCATCTTCAGCTTCATCATCATCGTTTGTCACAACAAACGGGATCGTATTGGATACGGTATCTCTTGTAAGAGTTTCTTCCGCTTCGATCTCATTGAGCGTTTTGATCTCAACTACATCTTCTTCAGCAGTATCTTCAAGCTTCTTGGTCAGAACAGGGTGTTCCTCAACTGCCGGCTTCTCTTCTACGATGACAGGCTGAGGCTTCGGTGCCATATTCCTGTCAGCAGGGATCTCATCCATGATCTTAGAGATCTCCATGGAAACAGTATTGGTGAAGTCCTCATCGTTGCCTTCAAACTTTATTTCTTCAACTTCTTCTTTTACTTCTTTTGGCTCTTCGTGATGTCTGATCTCATTGACCATGCTGCTGGTCAATTGGCTGATCGTCTGTTCGCCGTTTTGTTTATTGTAGTCGCTTACTTCCTGAATGGTCTCGCTGACAAATGATCTTGCCGTCTCATTTGAATGATCAGGTTCAAGTCTGTCGACGAATTCAGCTTTTTCAGGCTGCCTGACAGGTTCGCTTTCGGTTTCCGCAAACATGTCCTGAATGCGGTCGTACATATTGAATGTCGTCCTTGAAGATTCAGGATCAACAGGCTTCTGGGCTTTGATCTCTACAGTATTGCGTACAGGAGTTTCAATATCGATCGATTCAACCGGTTTTGGTTCAACCACCGGTGTACTTACTTCAGGCTCGCTGATTGCTGTATTCTTGAAATCTGCGAAAGCTTCAATATCAGACATCCTGTCTTCTATAGGAGCTACAGGCTTGATCTCAACAGGTCTTTCAACAACAGGTTCTTCCTTAGGCTGTTCATATACAGGCTGCTGGTATACCGGTTGCTGATAAACGGGCTGTTCAACAGGCTGCTGATAGATCGGCTGCTCGACAGGCTGCTGGTATACAGGCTGCTGCGGCTGCTGGTAGCTAGGCTGCTGGTATACCGGTTGCTGAGGTTGCTGGTAGCTAGGCTGCTGATATGCAGGCTGTTGATAGCTAGGTTGCTGCGGCTGCTGGTAACCCTGCTGCTGATAGTTTGGCTGCTGGTATGTTGGCTGCTGATAACTAGGCTGCTGATAGCTTGGTTGCTGATAGCTAGGCTGCTGGTATGCAGGAGCCTGCTGTCTAGGACGATCGCTGCTTGGACCGCCATCGATCCTGATCGAATCTACCAGATCATCAATGTAATCATCTTCCTCAAGCCTGGCAATATCATAGTCGTTTGCTGTGCCCTGCGATCTTGGCATTTCCTGGATCGAATTGAAAACACTGCTTGCAGCAATGGTATTAGGTTCTTCTTTTTTGAACTGATTGACCATTTCGTTGATCGGTGTCTCATCAAAATCTCTCCAGGTATATCGAGGATCAGCTTCTATCGGCCTTTGCGTAGGTGTTGGTGTATGCGGCTGATAGTTGTATTGTTCACCTGTTAAGCTGCTTAATTTATTTTGATAAGAAGACAGTTCTTTGGTATTTATTGTCTCTTCTTTGTCATTGGCAAGAGTTTCTCTTAATTCAGCAAATTTTTGTGTTCTAGTTAATCTAGCCATAACAAAACCTCCGTATTTCGTACTAAAAAATTATATCATATGTAAGATATATTATAAAACATTGTGACGAGTGAAAAAACCCTATTTTTAGGAATTTTCCTTAAGTAACGGCGATATCCTTTTGTACAGCAGAAGCGTCAGAATATCGACGATCATTGCCTTGACAAGATTGAACGGCAATACGCAGCAAAGCACAAAACTCAGCTTATCAGAAATGATCGGAAAGATCGCCTGGCCCAGCGAAATGATGGTCTCCAGAGGCATGTGATAAAGCTTCACATAAGCCGGAATGATGAGCAGATAGTTGACGATCGTCCCGGTGAATGCCATCAGGATCGAAGCAGCTATCATTGCCTTAAGAGCCTGATTCCTGGACCTGTTTTTCTGATAGATGATGGCCGCAGATACGCAATAGACGCTGGAACATATGAAGGCCGCCGTCTCACCGACAAAAGCTGTCGAAGTTGGCTTCAGTAAAAGCTTGACGAGTATCTTGACAAGCTGGATGAATAACGCCGGGATCGGTCCTAAGGCAAAGGCGCCGATCAGACACGGAAGATCACCCAGATCTATTTTGTAGAAACTTGGTGCGATCGCAATCGGAAAATCAAAAAGCATCAATACCGCACCTAAAGCGCCTAAAACGGCGATCGAAGAAATGTTTTTGACAGTTAAATGTTTTTTCAAAATAAAAAAGACCTCTCTCATCCTGACTGTACAGTCGCCACCTGAATCCCACAGGTTCTGCCTACGCTCGCGGGGTATACCGCCGATCAAGGAATCTCACCTTGCCCCGATGTTCTATGCATGTATCTTAACACCAATTTGGAGTAAAATAAAGGCATATGATAGAAACCTTACAGAAAGCCATTGATAAAGCGGAAAAGATCGTTTTCTTCTCCGGTGCCGGCATGTCGACCGCTTCGGGAATCCCTGATTTCCGTTCCGCAACCGGCCTTTACAAGAATGTCTACCGTGCCGAAGAGATGCTTTCGCACACCTTCTTCATGCATAAGACGGAAGACTTCTTTGAATTCTACAAGGAGAAGATGCTGTTCCCTGATGCCAAGCCGAATTACGCCCACGAGTTCATCGCCAAACTGCAGGATAGCAAAGACGTCAGTGTCGTCACACAGAACATCGACGGTCTGCACCAGGCTGCCGGTTCAAAGAAAGTCTATGAGCTTCACGGTTCCGTCTTGCGCAATTACTGCACCAGATGCGGCAAATTCTTTGATCTGAACTACATCATCGATTCTGCCGGTATCCCTAAGTGTGATGCATGCGGGGCAACCATCAAGCCTGATGTCGTCCTTTATGAAGAGGCCCTTGACGAAGAGGTGATAAACGGTGCCGTACAAGCTATCGCAACTGCTGACCTGCTGGTAGTGTGCGGTACTTCGCTTGTCGTCTACCCTGCTGCCGGTTTCATCAGATACTGCAGGGGCGACACACTGGCCATCATCAACAGGGATGCGACCAGCTATGACAGCAACTGCGACATCGTCATTCATGATGATCTTGTGAAAGTATTCAAACAGCTGCATATCTAAAAGAACTTGCCAACTGATACAATCCCACTAAAGTAGACACGTGAAATACTTAAATCTCACTTAATCTACGAAAGGTGGGATTTTTT
>CADCPE010000126.1 GCA_902803275.1 uncultured Erysipelotrichaceae bacterium | reverse complement strand
TGAGTATTCTTCCTGTAAGATATTAAGTATGTCATTGACTTTATAAGGAAAAAAACTTTTCCTGATTGTTTCCGTTATCAGCCTGCTATCCGGATTGTTTTGATAATTGATACGCTCCCATTCATTCGCAGTATCGTTCAGTATTTCAAACTCCACATTTCGTTTATACGGATCGCTGATTATTTTAATTGTTGTCATCTCTATAACTCTCTTTCCTTAAAGTGAAAGCTGAATCTGCGCTCTCTCCAACATATCTTTGTATTCTTTAACGATTTCATCCGGACCATAAAGTTGAATTTTACCGTTGAACTGAAACACCCAGGCAAAGAATGTCTGGCTGACATTGACGTTTACCTTTGCACGGAAAAACTGTTGATTCACAACCTGTACTTCAACATCCTCCCCGAACTGATCGATCACAGATTTCATCATCTCGTTCTCACACTGAAGAATGACTTCCTGAGTTTCTCCGGAGAACATATTGACTCTCTCCTGCGCATACACGTTTATGTCGAAATCATCCGGTCGCGGAACAACAGGCTCATCTTTTATGCCAAGGGTCGAAATACGGTCAACTCTGAATGTTGTGATTTTCTCTTTATGATCAAAGTATCCGACCATGTAGTAATGATTATCATCCCAAAGAAGGCCATACGGGCTTACGGAATACTCTGCTCCATCCCTCCGAAGAATCTTTTCTTTTTCAGGTGTGTAGTCGAAATACTTGAAGCCGACTTTCTTATCCTCGTTTATCGCATCCGTGATCTGATCTACGATGTAATATATGTTTTCGTTGCCGGGCTTCAGCCGATCAGCGGTATATATATGACGCACCAGTTTTTCCGCCTGATACTTACTGGCCAGCCTGGATAATTTCCCAATCAGTTCCTCGCTCTTATCCCTTGTAATGAATCTGGAAGAAGATACGGCATCAATCAAAAGCTTCAATTCAGGCAATTCAAACTCACGGGTCCTCATATAGTAGGCGTAGTAATAGCTCTTGATCGTCTCAATATCGTAGCCTTCGCCTTCCAGGATCCGTATATCATCCTGCAGGGTCTTCCGCTTGGCGTGAGCATTCTGATCTGAAAAAATTTCAACCAGTTCCGGAGTTTTGACCGGATGGTCTTCATCTGTATTCTCATACAGATACCGCAAAAGCCGCAGGAGCCTTTGTTTGTTTTTCATTGTGTTATTTTCCGCCATTGCTATTCCTGCCCTTACTTAATGAACCCCAGCTTCTTCGCTTCTTTCATGTACTTCGGCAGATCCTTAAGTGAGATATCGACATCATGTTTCTTCGCAAAAGTCCTGAATTCGTTTATAGTGACCTTTCTATCAGCCAGAATATCTTTTACTTCTTTCTGAAGCTTTGGATCTGTTTCATACTGTTCGATTAATTGTTCTACTGTTGCCACGTCTGATTCTCCTTTTTCCTATCAATCAAGATAATCTGCATATGGTTGGAATTGTTTCTCGGAATACGACAATGCTGTTTTCACTGAGTTTTCTTTCTTCAATAAGTCGATATATTCTTTTATCTTTTCTTTATACTCTTCCGCATCAACTGAAATAACACCGATTGCAACTGATTGATGGGTTCCCAATTTCTTTGATCCTACTTCAGGAAATTCGACAATGATATTATCTCCATCCCGATCGATGATTGTTCCTTCTCCATATTTTCTGTGATGTAAGCAGACGCCTTTTGCGAAAACATCATTCACGTAGTCCTTCGCTTCTATAAGGCTTTGCATTTCACCTTTTGCAGCTATCATTTTGTCATACAGCTCTTTCGCCCTATCCTTCCGCTCCTGTATCAATTGTCTCTCACTGGTTTTAGGGCGAACAAATGATATCCCGTCAAACAGATTATATGTTGAGCAACAGTAAATCAGATCAAACGCCAGAATATGCTTCTCCAAATCCGGATGCATTGTCTCTGGATCAATGTCAAAGTCGCCAGCGAATCTTCTCTCATTGGTCTTCAGAAGCGCATTGTTTTTCTTGATGTAATCAACAAGCTGGTCGCACATCCTATAGTAGACATCTAATTTGACGTTGTCTCCGGAACCCCAATCATCGTAGTATTCAACACAATCTGCAAATTTGAGCGCATGGCTTGCTTTGAAAAAATAATTGATGTCAGGATCATACAAAAACATATATCCCGTGACAGAATGGAAGTCATCTTTATACAGGTAACTGTCCGGACTGTATTTTTCACGCAGCGCATGACTTTTGTTCAAGAAATCCACGATTCGCTTCCTACGTTCCTCGATGTCTCCCCCGTCATCTGTATGAAGCAGCCCCTTAAACATTGCACGAACAGTTTCGGGCTCGGACTTGGCGAAAACACACAGTCCGTTTAGTGGAGTAGTGTAGCTATCAATCAGATTTGCAGTTAACCTTTTTACATCATAAAGCTTTGATGCAAATTCTTCTGAAGAGGCATCTAACGCCGCATCCATCGTCG
>CADCPE010000125.1 GCA_902803275.1 uncultured Erysipelotrichaceae bacterium | reverse complement strand
GAGAACAGCAAAGCAATGATCAGCCTCATCTGTCCGGCAACAACGCCGTCAAGCCACTGCAGGCACAGAACGCCCCACATGCATGACCAGACCATGACGGAATCAAGACCCATATGGATGATACCTGAACGTTCTGAGAACATGCCGCTTATAGAAACGACCAACAGCGGAATGAAGAAATACATGAAATATCTGGATATAAAATAAAGCATTTCCATACTATTTTAATTCCTCCCCTGTTACTTTGTTTATTTCTTTCTTCTGCCTGTTCAGAAGCTTTTCGATGTAAGTCTTTAACAGCAGTGAGAAAGCTGCAAAGTAGATGATAACAGATGTGATGACGCTGACGATCTCTCTTTGGAAACCGAAGATCTGCATGTAGTTACCGCCAACCGTAAGAAACGCCAGGAACAGAGCGCCGAATATCGCGCCTAAAGGCGAGTTGTTGGCAAGACAGGCAACGGCGATGCCGTTGAAGCCTTCAGCAGCCAGCGCCTCCTTCATCGTGATGTAAGTACCGGAAACTGACAGGTGTGTCAGACCTCCACCCAGACCGCACAAAGCGCCTGAAAGCAGGATAGAGATCATGATGTTTCTCTTGGATTTGATACCGGCATATCTTGAAGCTTCGGCATTCTTGCCGCAGGCTTTAAGTTCATAGCCCAGTTCAGTCTTTTCCATCAGAACCCATGCCAGTACAGCAAAGATGATCGCAATGATGATACCGATATCAGCGGCTTTATTGGATGTTATCGAAGGCATGAACCACTGCGGAAGTTTTGTCGAACCAGGAACGGCTCTTGTCTGTCCTTTCATGGCATCGTAGCAGTAGTTATTGATCCAGTGCATCATGTAGTACATCTCGATATAGTTGAACATGATGGTACCGATGACGACGTTAACGTTGAAGAATGCCTTCAGGATACCTGGAATGAGTGCCCATGCTGCACCGGCGAGCGTTGAAACGATCAGCGGAACGATCCAGGCCAATGGACCAGGAAGGTCCTTTGATACATACAGGGCTGTCAGGATAGCAGCCAGTGCGCCGACTGAATACTGTCCAGGACCACCGATATTGAAGATACCGGCCTGGAAGGCAACGCACATTGCGATACCGGTACAAAGGATCGGTGTGGCAAAATAGAACAGGCTTCCCAGGTTTTTGATACCGCCCATTCCAAAACCGCCGGTGATCAAAGTCCAGAAGGCAATAGGACCTTTAGAAGGATTGGTTATCATCAGGACGAAGAAAGCGACCAGAAGACCACCAACAATAGCGATCAAAGAAGACAACAGTCCAGTATATTTAGTAATATCGAATTTTCTTTTTACTTTTTCAGACATTATTTCTTCTCCTCTCTCTTGACACCAGCCATGTACAGACCGACTTCCTCAACCGTAACCTGTTTAGGATCCAATGTACCCATTATCTCTCCTTCAAACATTACGATGATCCTGTCAGCGACATCCATGACTTCATCAAGTTCGAACGACATCAGCAAGACCGCCTTGCCGTTATCCCGCTGTTCAACCAGCTGCTTATGGATGAATTCGATCGCGCCGACATCAAGACCTCTGGTAGGCTGTACTGCTACCAGTACATCGCAACCCTGGTCGATCTCTCTGGCGACGATGGCCTTCTGCTGGTTACCGCCGGACATCGATCTGGCCATGGTGATCTTTCCCTGGCCGGAACGGATATCGAATTTATTGATCAGTTCGTCAGCGTATGAATCAAACTTTCCGAAATTAAGGAATCCGATCTTTGAAACGAAACCTGGCTTAAAGTAGTTCTTCAAAGCGAGGTTGTATGACAAAGGATAATCCAGAACCAGACCGAATTTATGTCTGTCTTCCGGAATATGTGACATGACCAGGTTCCTGTCACGGATCGATTTCCTGGTGTAGTCTTCGCCGTTGATCCTGATCGTTCCTTCATCGATCGGCATCAGTCCGGTAAGACCATAGATAAGTTCGCTTTGGCCATTGCCGTCGATACCGGCAATTGCCAGGATCTCGCCTTTTCTGACCTGGAAGGATACGTCGTTGACGACCCTCTTCTTGGTCTCGCTGTTGATCATGGTGAGATGCTGAACATCCAAAGCCACTTCTCCAGGATGAGCAGGACCTTTTTCAACATGGAAGTTGACTGAACGTCCGACCATCAGTTCACCCATCTGGGTAGTTGTCGTATCAGCGGCATTGAGTGTCTGGATGAGTTTGCCTCTTCTCAAGATCGTGACACGATCTGATACTCTCTTTATTTCCTCGAGCTTGTGAGAGATGAACAGAATGGTGTGACCTTCTTTGGCCAGACCCTTCATGATCTCCATAAGTTCGTCGATTTCCTGCGGAGTCAATACCGCTGTAGGTTCATCAAAGATAAGGATCTCAGCTTCACGATAAAGCATCTTGAGGATCTCACAGCGCTGCTGCTGACCGACGGTGATATTTTCGATCAGTGCATCCGGATCGATCGCCAGACCGTATTTCTGTGAAAGCTCAACGACCTTTTTACGGCATACGTCCATATCAAGGAACGGACCTTTTACCGTTTCTGAACCCAGAACGATATTCTGTAATACTGTATAGTTCTGAACCAGTTTAAAGTGCTGGTGCACCATACCAATACCAAGTTCTGTTGCGACACGCGGATTGGTTATTTTGACTTCTTGTCCCCTTATTGAGATAGTACCTTCTTCAGGTGTATACATACCAAAAAGAACGCTCATCAGTGTAGATTTGCCGGCACCGTTTTCTCCAAGCAAGGCGTGGATCTCTCCTTTGCGGATGTCCAGACTGATGTCGTTACAGGCTATAATACCCGGGAATCTCTTTGTTATGTGACGGAACTCAATAATGTTTTCCGTATTTTCCATAGTATTTTCCTTTCGCGAAAAAAGCTAAACGATAAATAAATATACCAGTAGATAAAACAAGGAGGCGTGCTTAAAGCACACCTCCTTAGTGAAACATATTTTCAGATTATTACTGCTCGAAGTATGTTACTGTAACGTACTTGTAGCCCTGAAGTGGAGCACCGTTTACGCCGTCAGCTTCAGTCGGTAATGAATCATGAACCAGAATAGCACTTTCAGTGATTGCTTTATAATCGTCTTCAGTCAGAACATTCCAGTTTTCAGCTCTGTATGGAGCGATGATAGCAGCACCTTCTTTAGCACCCATTCTCAGTAAACCAGCCTTGTTGTAGAAATCCCAGTCAGCACCGCCGGCATAAGCAGCCTTAACAGCGTTATAGATGGTCGTTTCGAGTTCCTTCATAGCTGAAGTAACGAATAATGGTTCATTTTCAGTTCCTGTTGCAGCTCTTGTGAAGTATTCATCAGTATCGACACCGACAATTCTTCTGTTTTCGCCGTCTTTAGCAGCCTGGATAACAGAGTTAACGATCGTACCACCGCAAGAGAAGATGATCTCAGTACCGTTTGTGTACCATTCAGAAGCACGGGTAACGATATCTGGAGAAGCATCGAATGTTCCTGTATAGAAGTACTTGCATTCGAGAGAACCTTCTTCAAGGCCTAAGTCTTTAGCAGCAGCTTCTGCGCCTTCAACGAAGCCATAGCCGAATCTGACAACAGCCGGAACAGCCATACCGCCTAAGAACGCCAGCTTTCTATAACCGTCTTTAACAACGGCATAGCCAGCCATGAAGCCACAGTCCTGTTCAGCGAATGTGATCATAGCGAGGTTGTCCTGATGCTCAGGGATACCATCATCATATTCACCATCATAATCCAGGTCGGCATTGTACAGGTCATCAGCATCGACGAAGATAACTTTTACATTTGGATACTGAGGAACCAGTTCAACCAGAGCAGCATCCCATAAGAAACCAACGGCTACCAGTACATCAGCAGTCATCTGGTTGACAGCCTGCTCGAAAATAGTCTTTCTTGATTCATCATCTGAACCAGCTGGCTGTAAGTAAGTGTAGCTCAAGCCTTTTTCTTCACAGTAATCTCTGATACCGTAGAAAGAGTGCTCGTTGAATCCACCATCATAGATTGAGCCTAAGTCAGCAAGGAATACGACATCATAGTGGGTGTCAGTGTTAGTCTCTTCGCCGCCATCTTTCTTGCCTGCGCAACCGAATAAGCACAGAGCCATAAGAAGAGCGAGAGCTAATGCAAGAAATTTTTTCATTTTGTCTCCTTCTTTCTTAATATCTAGAAAAGTCAAAAAACAAAAAATCCTATTAAAAAAGTCATTCAACAGTTAATAATAAGAATAATCATTTTTCAACATCTCTAACATAATTTTAGCATTCCCTTTTTTATTAGTACAAGGCAAAGAAATCATAATCCTACTTATTTTCTAAAATCGGTCCCAAATCATCCAGTGGTTTGCTGATCCGATCCAGAACAAAGCCCATCAGATAGCCTGTGCAGGCTACTCCGACGATCGTTCCGATGCCGATGACGCCTCCCAAAGCTACGCCGATTATGAAGAATACCGCATCGGATATCGTCTGAGCCAGATCCAGTTTGATCGGTGTCTTGTCGGCAATGAAGATAGGTATGAACTGGAATGTTCCAATGCCCATCCTGCAGGCAATAGCCATCGCATAGGAAACGCTTGTAGTTATAAGACCGGCCATAAGTATAAGCATCCTCACCATAAGACTTGTGGTCTCAAGGGGAAAATTCACTCTGATCAGCGTTTCAAAGACATCGATCAGAGGGCCGGCGATCGCCACAGCTATCAGTGTTCCGATGCCTAGATGCTGCCTTTCAAAAATGATGATCAGTATCGCCAGGATGATATTGCATATGGTCGAGATATCGCCATAGGACAATCCGCAGACCTTGTGCACGCCATCGACAAAGACGCTGATCGGATCGGTCCCCAGTCCGCATCCGTAGTAACAGCCGATCCCGAATTCCCCGATGACCGTCGCAAAAAACGAGACGAGCAGTCTTATTGTAAAGGATCTCCAGTTTATGGTCTTATCTTTAAGGAAATTCATCTTATTCTCTTATATCCTGCAGATCAGGAAGTTCATCGATCATCTCGATCGCACGCAGAGTGATCTTTGTCATCAGATCGACCCTTTCCTGATAGTTGTCCTTATTGCTGGTGGACATTGAACCATGGCTTCTTCCAAGATAGCCGCCGCACATCAGGATCGTGCCTGTTCTGATGCCTCCGAGCAAGGATCCGACGGTGAATAGAGCCGATGATTCGTTTTCAACCGCCAGACATCCGGCATCAGTCCATTTCTGGATCCTTTCCATATATCCTTCATGCGCACCAGGTGATTCAATGTAGAAGGAATCATGGCTTCTGATGATGCCGAGATATGGTTTGACACCATATTCTTCACAGGCTTTCCTCAAGGCATATACCACATCGACATCCGCAACAGCAGGATATTCATCATCGATATATTCCTTTGATGCACCTTCCCCTCTTACAGCACCGGTCGCAATGACAAAACAGTTGTCCGGCAGGTTCGGCTGAAGTGATCCGGAAGTTCCCATCCTGATCATCGTCTTGACGCCGAGATGCTTGAGCTCTTCTACCGCCACGCTTACCGCCAT
>CADCPE010000124.1 GCA_902803275.1 uncultured Erysipelotrichaceae bacterium | reverse complement strand
TCTTCTGAAGATTTCTCCGACATACCAGAAGATGGTCTATCTGCAGAAACTGGAGAGTGAACTCTGATGAATGAAGAACTCGAAAAACTCAAAGGCGATCATAAACTGCCCTTAGGCGTCATCATCAGCAGAACGCTTAAGTATATCTCAAAAGAAAAGGGATGGTTCATCCTGTCTTTGTTCATACTCGGAATAAATGTTCTGCTTGATTCAATATCTCCATTATTTACCAGCAGGATCACTGACCTGCTGGTGGAGGACAGCATCAATATCAAACTGATCATCAATCTGGTGATCCTGTCATTTGTGATCATGTGTCTGAATCAGTTCTTCCTGTATATCGAATCGATAATCCTGCAAAGAAGCGGTCAGCGCATCGTCTACAGATTGCGCAATGAGATCTTTGAACATATTGAGAACATGTCTCTGAATCAGTTTACCGAGATGCCTGTCGGTTCCCTTGTCACCAGAGTAACTTCCTACACGGCATCGATGTCCGATCTGTTTACCGGCGTCTTTGTAAGGATCCTGAGAGATCTGACAACGCTTGTCGGAGTATATGCGATCATGTTCTACATATCGCCATCGCTTTCCACATCGCTTCTTGGCGTCGTTGCGCTCGTCTTTGTGATATCCTACTTCTTCTCCAAGACGATCAAGGAATTCTTCCGCAAGGAAAGAGCGGCTATTTCCGATATGAACACCTTCCTTTCCGAGAATCTCTCTGGTATGAAACTGACTCAGATCTTCAATCAGGAAGAGACCAAGGATGAACAGTTTGCTGTCAAAAACAACGATGTCATGCATCAGCGTTTCAATGTCATCAAGGCTTTCGGTGTCTACAGACCGCTGATATCCTTCATCTACAACGCTTCAATAGCTCTGTGCTTTGTCTTGGGCGTTAAGTATCAGCTCTCAGCCGGTGAGATCGTGGCTTTCTACCTGTATATGTCGAAGTTCTTCAATCCGATCCAGAATCTCGCTGATCAGCTCAATGCCTTGCAGAAAGCACTGACCGCATCAGAAAGAATCTTCAATCTTCTCGATGTCAAACCTGATGTACTGGACAAGGAAGATGCAATCGAGATCGATCATTTTGAAGGCAAGATCGAATTCAAGAATGTCTGGTTTGCCTACAAGGAAGAACACTGGATACTCAAGGATGTCTCCTTTGTGATCGAACCGAAACAGACCTGTGCCTTTGTCGGAGCGACAGGGGCAGGAAAAACGACGATCCTTTCACTGATCGTAAGAAACTACGAAATACAGAAAGGCGAGATCCTGATCGATGATATAAACATCAATGACATCAAGATCTCTTCCTTAAGAAAAGCGATCGGTCAGATGCTGCAGGATGTCTTCCTGTTCTCCGGAACGATCAAGGACAATATAACTCTGCATGATGATTCCTTCACCGATGAAGAAATAAAAGAAGCCTGCCGCTATGTAAATGCCGACAGTTTCATTGATAAGCTTCCAAAAGGCGTAGATGAAGAGATCATTGAAAAAGGTGAAAACCTCTCTCAGGGCCAAAGACAGCTGCTGTCATTTGCCAGAACGGTTATCCATAAACCGCAGATCCTGATCCTGGATGAGGCGACGGCCAATATCGATACTGAAACAGAAGTATTGATTCAGCAGTCCCTTGAAAAGATGAAGAGTATCGGTACGATGCTGGTGGTAGCGCATAGACTGTCTACTATTCAGCACGCCGATCAGATCATTGTTCTGCAGAACGGACAGATCGTTGAAAGAGGAAATCATCAGCAGCTGCTTAAAAATAGAGGCTACTACTACAAACTCTATCAGTTGCAGTTTGAGAACTAAGACACTTCATCGGTGTCTTTTCTTTTGCGTTCCTTTAAACTAGAATTAAATTCAAGGTATATGATATAATTTACTTGAAAATAAATAAAGATAAAAGGAGGAACGCTGAAGATGAAAAACGAAATTGTTTTATTCACTGATGGAGATTTAAACATTGAAGTTTTGGTTAACCCTGAACAGGAAACGGTTTGGTGGGATAGAAATCAAATGGCTGAACTTTTTGATCGCGATGTTAAGACGATTGGCAAGCATATCAATAGTGCTTTAAAAGAAGAATTGGATAAATCAGTGGTTGTCGCAAAATTTGCGACAGTTCAAAAGGAAGGAAAACGCAATGTTATCAGGAATATTGAACATTACAACCTTGATATGATTATTTCTATTGGCTACAGAGTTAAAAAAGTCGGACAGTGTCCGACCTTATAAGTAATTGGCATTAGATTAATTCGATCGTTTTGATCTTCTGTTCTTTCAGAGGCTTGTCTCTGA
>CADCPE010000123.1 GCA_902803275.1 uncultured Erysipelotrichaceae bacterium | reverse complement strand
GTCGTTTATTTCCAGGTCATCGATCCGAAAGCTCTGACTTATGGAGTTGAAAGACCGATCGCCGCTATCGAAAACCTGTGTGCAACGACCTTAAGAAACATCATCGGTTCCATGACTCTTGATGAGACGCTCACTTCCAGAGAAAAGATCAACAACGAGACCATCAAGGTCCTTGATGAAGCTACCAACAAATGGGGTATCGATATTACCCGTGTCGAAGTTCAGAACATCACGCCGCCTAAGTCTATTCAGGAAGCCATGGAGAAGCAGATGAAGGCTGAACGTGAAAAGAGAGCCGTCATCCTTACTGCCGAAGGTGAAAAGCAGTCTGCCATCACCAGAGCTGAAGGTGAAAAGGAATCAGCGATCTTAAGAGCTGATGCCTTGAGGGAAGAAAAAGTCAGAACTGCTCAGGGTGAAGCTGAAGCCATTGCTGCTGTTGCGGAAGCTCAGGCCAGAGCTATCGAGCTGGTCAACAATGCCAGACCAAGCAAGGAATATCTGGCGATCAGATCAATGGAAGCATCTGAAAAGATGGCTGACGGTCAGGCTACCAAGATCATCGTTCCTTCAGAACTTCAGGATCTTACAAGCCTTGTAACACTGTTCAAGGAAAGCAAATAATCTCTAAGAAAAAAGATCAGACAGACACAGGTTGCACAAGCGGACCTGTGTTTTTCTATATTGTAGTAGAATTATAGTGGTAGAAATGAAGGTAACATTATGAAAGCAATAATCAAAAATCTAAATAACAGAGTAATAGAATTTGAAGACAGGATCCGTGTTGAAGACCTGCTTGTTCAGGTCAAGGACGAACTTCCGTATCCTATCTATCTGGCCAAGCTCGACAACGCCTATCGTGCTTTGACGCATATCACCGAGCATGACTGCGTTATCGAATTCCTCGATCTTAGAAATCAGGAAGCCTGGCTGGTCTATCAGAACTCGCTGATCCTGGTTTTCATTAAGGCTGTCCATGACCTCTTTGGCAAGAAGACCTGGATCACCGTAAACAACTCTTTGAACAAAGGCCTGTTTATCACTTCAAATCACAAGTTTTCTGAGGAAGACATTCAAGCCGTACTAAGACGCATGGATGAGATCGCAGCTGCAGATCTGCCGATCGTCAAGGAACATCTGACCAAGGAAGGTGCCAGCATCCTCGCAAGAAAACAGAAACTATCAGAAGTAAACAAACTGCTTGACAGCATCACCAATATCGATGATATCGAGATCTATTCTCTTGAAGACGAGATCCAGATCTTCTATAACCTGCTTGTGCCGTCGACCGGCTATGTCAGGCTCTATGATATCAATATGTACAAAAACGGACTGATCCTGAGATATCCTCATCCGGGCAATCCTGATGAAGTGGGTGAATATGAGGAACAGGAGCTTTTATACAGCGCCTTTTCCGAAGCCACCAAGTGGGGACAGCTGACCAATGTCAATTTCGTCTGTGATCTGAATGAGAAGATCATCTATGAAGATGCCGCAGAGATCGTTCTGATGCAGGAGGCTCTGCATGAAAAAAAGATCTCGGATATTGCCGACATGATCCTGGAGAAAAAGGCCCGAGTCGTTCTGATCTGCGGACCGAGCTCTTCAGGAAAGACCACTTTTGCGAAACGTCTGTGCATCCAGCTCAGCGTGAACGGTCTCAAGACGTTGTACATGGGAACCGATGATTACTATAAGGAGTACAGCGAAAGAGTCTATGACGAGAACGGTGAAGTCGATCTTGAAAGCATCAGAGCCATCGACACCGTCAAGTTCATGAATGACATCAATGCCCTGTTAAGAGGGGAAGAAGTCGATCTGCCTCGTTATGATTTCTCGATCCCGGGCAAAGTCTACGGCGAAAGGATCACCAGACTTAAACCGAATCAGATCATTGTGGTCGAAGGCATTCACGCAATGAACAGGGAACTCACCTTTGATATCCCTGAAGAAGATAAATTCAAGATCTATATCTCGCCGTTTACACCGATCTCGATCGACCACCACAACCGCATCAGTTCAACCGATGCCAGGATGCTCAGAAGGCTTGTCAGAGACCATAAATTCAGAAGTGCTCCGGCGCAAAGGACGATCGCCATGTGGCCGAAAGTCAGAAGTTCCGAGGATATCAACATCTTCCCTTACAATGCCGAGGCCGATGTCTTCTTCAATTCAAACTGCATTTATGAGCTTTCGGTTCTCAAGAAATATGCGGAACCGCTTCTGAAGAGGATCAAGCGTAATGAACCGGAATATGGAGAAGCACAAAGGATGCTCAGTTTTCTGAAATACATCGATCCGCTCTATGACGATTCATACATTCCTAACAACTCGATAATCAGAGAGTTTATCGGAGGATCGGTGATCGTAAAATAACAGCGCTGCTGTTATTTTTTCTAAAAGGAATAAATTTACGATAAAATTATATTGTAGGAGAAAATGACTTTATGGATAATAAATGTTCGATTTGCGGCGGAAACCTGACTGATTTTGGAAGCAGGGATCTCAAAGACGGCATCGTATGCCGCTATTGCGTCAAGAAAGCTTCGCCATGGCTCAGTGATGAAGATTATCTTAAAAAAGATGTGAAGGCATTCAGAAGACATCTGGAATACCGCGAAAAGAATCAGAAGAAAGTTGATTCATTTGAACCGCAGAAGACCATTGAAGGAAAATACAGCATTTATCTGAACAGGAACAACGGTGAATTTGTCATTTCCAAAAGGAAGGACTACAAGAAAGACAATGCCGATGTTCTCTACTATAAAGATATAAAGGATATCTCGATCATTGAAGAAAAAGACCAGACAGGCAATTACAATCTGCTTATGCAGTTCAGGCTTAAGAACAAAGAGCTGGATAATGTCTGTTTCAGAGTAAACGAATTCCCGGGTCTGGAAAAAGAGTCGAAGGAATACAAGAGTGCATTAGACAAAGCCTATGAATATCTAAACGGCTTTGATGAAGAAGATGGATTAGTATTTGTGGAGGTGTAATATGACAAACAGAACTAGTACTGGAAGAGGAAAGAAGATCGTCACTGGGACAGTTGCTGCAGCCAAGAAAGGCAGAACTGTTGCCAAAAGAGCGGGTGAAAAAGTCAATGCTCTAAAAAAGGTTGCAAGGAGAGCTAAGGTCTAGAGATGAAGAAGAATAATTTCTTAAAGATTGTTCTTTGTGCGGTTGTTGCACTGATGTGTATAGGGCTTGTAAGAGCTGTTATACTGAAAAATCAGAATAACGCTAACGTTATAAACAACAGCACCAGTACCGATACGAATGAAACCGTCATTAGAGCAAAATCTTACTCTTCATCGTATTCTTCCAAATGGAAGCTTACCAGCAATGTTGGTGTGCTGGATCTCTCTGTTGCTGAAGGCATCAGAGACAAGCGCACGCAGATTTTGGGCAACGGCAATGATACTGTTACGATCATGGTCTACATGTGTGGTGCCGATCTGGAATCGCAGTACGGCATGGCTGTCAACGACCTGGTCGAAATGGCCGGTGCCACAATGTCGGATAAAGTAAACGTCATCGTTTTCACTGGCGGTACGACAAAGTGGAATACCGATGTCATTTCCAGCAAATACAATCAGATCATCAAGATCGCCGGCAATGGCCAGATCAGCTATCTGATCGAGAATGCCGGAACAGGTACGATGCTGGATGCGGATAACCTGACCAGCTTTATCGAATACTGTGCTGACAATTTCCCGGCAAACCGCTATGCTTTGATCATGTGGGATCACGGCGGGGGTTCGATCAGCGGCTACGGCTATGATGAAAAGTATCCTGATGTCAATCCGATGACGCTGGCTGATATCGACAAGGCGCTGACGGATGCGGATGTTGCCTTTGACTTCGTCGGTTTCGACGCCTGCCTGATGGCAACGGCTGAAACGGCCATCATGCTGGGAGAACATGCCGACTATCTGATCGCCTCAGAAGAATCTGAACCTGGTATCGGATGGTATTATACTGACTGGCTGAGCAAGCTGGCTAAAAACACGTCCATGCCGACAGTTGAGATCGGAAAGAATATCGCTGATGATTTCGTATATCACAGCAAGACTGAAGCCAAAGGTCAGCCTGCCACCCTTTCGGTAGTTGACCTGGCAGAGATCCAGGATATCATTCCCAGCAAGCTGAGTGCCTATTCTCTGGCGACGGAGCAGCTGATCAACAATGACTTCAATACTGTTGCCGCAGCCAGGAACGGCTCAAGGGAATTCGCGCCTGACTGCTATATCGATATGGTAGACATGATCGATATGACTTCCCAGATCAATACTCCGGAAGCTCTGGATCTGACAAGATCACTGATGAGTGCCGTCAAATACAACAATACGACATCAGACATGTCCAATGCTTATGGCCTGTCTGTCTATTTCCCATATCGATCACTGAAATATGTAAACATGGCTCTGCAGGTCTATGATGAGATCGAGATGGATAAAAACTATGCCAACTGCGTAAGAAGCTTCGCGACCTATGCCAGCTCAGGACAGATAGCGGGCGGCGGAAGCAGTTCAGCATACAATTCATTCAACGGCTATGATACTTCAGGCTATGCGAACATGACATCTGAACAATTCCTGTTCACACTGCTTGAACAGTTTGTGGAAGGCTACTATGATGATTATTCATGGTATGACAGAAGCAAGACTGCAGATATCGCCAAGTATATTTCCAGAAACCATTTCGATGGCGACCTCAACTGGAAAGACGGAAAGATCACCCTGACAAAGCAGCAGTGGGATCTTGTCGATACGCTGAGACTGAACGTCTTTATCGATGATGGCAAAGGGTATATCGAACTGGGCAAGGATGCGATCTACACTATCGAGGACGGCTCATTGCTTGAGCCTGAAGATATGACCTGGATGGCAGCGTCAGTCGATAATCAGAACTGGCAGCTTGTCCCTTACTATCATCTGTATCAGACGGAATATGATGATATGACGACCTACATGGGCAGGATCCCGGTCATCTATAACGGCGATTATGCCAACCTGGTGACACTGATCTCTGATGATGAATTTGAAGTTGTTGGTGTGCTCATGGATTACCGCGAAGAAGTCGATGTTGTAGCCAAGACGCTTACAGAGCTAAGCGAAGGCGATGAGATCGAATTCATCTGCGACTACTATGACTACGACGGTAACTACAGCAGAAGTTTCGTCTTAGGTGATAAGATCGTCATTAAAGACAATCTGTATCTGGGCGATATAGAACTGAAGGATCACAACATCCTGGCTTCATATGAGTTCAAGGATGTATATCAGCAGGCTTATTATTCAAGCGCAGTAAAGTAGGAAGAAAAGATGCTTAGTATAGAAAAATTGCAGGAATACGGCGCTGATACCGCAACCGGTCTGCAGCGCTGCATGAATTCCGAGGATTTCTACTTCAGAATGATCGGTATGCTTCCGGGAGAAAAGAGCTTCGGCAGGCTTGAAGAAGCACTCAAGGAAAATGATCTGGACGCTGCTTTTGAAGCGGCTCATGCCTTGAAAGGCGTGGCCGGTAACCTGTCTTTGACTCCGCTGTACGATGATGTGGCAGAGATCACCGAACTCTTAAGAGGCAGGATCAAAATGGATTATTCGCAGCTTTTAAGCAGGATCCTGGAGCAAAGAGAAAAGATCAGAAAAATGATCGAAGACTGATTGAATAAAAATACCGGAAAAACATTCAAGGTAATGCTTCCGGTATTTTTTCTTTATGTGACAATAAAAGTTATAATTATTACATGAAATATACTCTGGATGGAAAGTGGCTTCATATCGATATCGACTCGCTGTTCGTCAAGACGATTCAGGAGTTTTTTGATGAATATATTCCTTCCAAAAAGGTCCAGCATCTTCTCATCCAGAACAAGCATATCCTGATGGACAATAACCCGGTCAAAAGGGAAGATGATATCGTCGGTCTGAGTCTTGATCTGAATATCTATCCCGAGAACTATGCATACGCGAAAAACGATCTTAAGCCGGATGTTGTATATGAAGACGAGATCATCCTGATCGTCAATAAACCAAAGGACGTACTGGTCCATTCTGACGGGATAGAACAGACGACGCTGACCAGGATGGTGGAATCATATTACAGTGACAGGAATTATATCTCTGCCTTGCCTATCCACAGACTGGATAAGGAAACCAGCGGACTTGTCGTCTTTTCAAAATCGGTAGTCTTTCAGCCGCTGCTTGATCAGTATCTGTCACAGAAGAAGATCAGAAGAAACTACCTTGCCTTCGTGGAAGGCAAGATGGAACCGGGAAAG
>CADCPE010000122.1 GCA_902803275.1 uncultured Erysipelotrichaceae bacterium | reverse complement strand
GCCGATGCTCTGCTGGGAGTCGGCAAGCACATGTATGAGGAGCTTAAGGCCTATAACATCAAAACGATCGGCGATCTGGCCGGCAAACCTGTCAGCTATCTGAAAGAACATTTCGGCAAGTATGGGCAGAACCTTCACGATATTTCAAACGGTATCGACCACCAGATGATAGGCTCCTTCATCCGCAAAGAAGAAATGCCGAAATCCATCAGTCATACGATCACTTCCTATAAGGATATTTCCGATATCGATGAATTGAAACTCGTGCTGACATCCGTCAGCGAACATGTGGCTGCCGATCTTAGAAAACAGGGGCTTTACTACAGTACGGTGCATGTTTTTCTAAGAGACAGCAGGATGAATGCCAGGACGATCCAGGAAACGCTGAAGGAAAACTCCGATCTGGCCAAGGATATCTTTGATGTATCTTTGAAACTGTTTGAACAGAACTGTGATTTCGCAATACCCTACCGCGCCGTAGGCGTTGCGGTCTCCAAACTGTGCGATCACAAACAGATCTGTCAGACCAGTCTTTTTGAGGAGAGCACCTACTCGCTCAAACAGAAGAAAAAGGAACAGGCCATGGATGATATCAGGAGAAGATTCGGCGACAAGGCGGTCCTTTCCTTAAGGATGCTGCAGGACAGAAAGCTTTCAGGTGTTGAATAGAATGGTAAGAAAGTATGTTGATGTGATATGTCTCAATGATAAAGGCGGAAACATCAAACCCCTTTATCTGATCTGGGACGAAAACAGAAAGATACCTATATTAAAGGTAAAGGAAGTCTGTCCGCGGGCATCTTTGAAAGTGGGCGGATCAGGCTTGCGCTTCACCTGCGTTTTCTCGTCCAACAAAGTCAGGCACCTCTACTATGACAGAGGCAAGTGGTATGTTGAGATGTACGACTGTGTCCAGTAGGAAGCATAATTATATCGCTTACGATATATTATGGGTTATAATCAGTCTATAGGAGAATAACTGTTATGCAAGAAATATATGACGTAATTATCATCGGTGCAGGACCTGCCGGCCTGACCGCTGCCATCTACGCTTCAAGAGCCAACCTTTCGGTGCTGATCATCGAAGGCGGAGTAAACGGCGGAAAGCTTTCAAAGACCTATGAAATCGAAAACTATCCCGGCATCGAAAAAATCGCCGGAATCGAACTGGCTGATCAGCTGACAAAACATGGCCAGAAATTCGGCGCCAAGCTGATAAGCGGCAATGTTGAAAAGATCATCGACGGTGAAAACAAGAAAGTGGTGCTTTCCGATGGAAGCGAGCATGAAGGAAAGACACTGATCGTCGCGACCGGAACCAAAGAAAGGATGCTGGACCTGCCACAGGCAGACAGATTTACCGGAAGAGGCATTTCCTATTGTGCAGTATGCGACGGCTTCTTCTATCGCAAAAAGGATGTCGTCGTTATCGGCTGAGGTAATTCTGCTCTGGAAGAGTCGCTTTATCTGGCATCGCTGGCAAACAAAGTTACGATAATCCTCAGAAGAGACGTCTTCAGGGCTGATGCAAGTGTCGTCGACAAAGTCATGGCAAACGAAAAGATCGAAGTCATCACCAAGGTCGTTCCTGAAGCATTGCGGATCGAGGATGATCGGATCACGGGATTGCAGATAAAGAATGTTGAAAGCGGCGAATCAAGAACGATCGACTGTTCAGGTATCTTCCCTTATATCGGCGCAGATCCATGTACCGATTTCCTTGATGCCTCGATCCTTGATGAAAAAGGCTACATCATTGTAAACAATGATATGTCCACCAGGACAAAAGGCATCTATGCGGCAGGAGACTGTATCGTCAAGGATCTTAGACAGGTCGTTACAGCCTGCAGCGACGGCGCTATTGCCGCCAACAGCATCATAAAAGCTCTTAAGTAAACGTTAGAACTAACTAACCTTAATAAGCTGTCATGATGTGTTAAGATTATCTTATGAAGAAAGAGGAAACAATTCAGAATTATCTGGAAGCTGTCTATATTACTTCGTTAGATAAAGGAACAGTCAGAGCTATCGATCTGGCTAATTATCTAGGTTTTTCCCGCCCTACTGTTTCAATTGCTTTGAGACAGCTGGAAAGCGACGGCTACATTGAAATCAATGACAATGCCATTGAGCTGACAGAACAGGGAAAAAACATCGCCCTTACAATGTATGAAAGACATGAATACATCGCAAGGATCCTGATGAAACTTGGGGTCGATAAAAAAACGGCTTACGAGGATTCATGTCTCATCGAGCACGACCTCTCAGCCGAATCATTTGCCGCGATAAAAGACGCCACAAAAGACTACGTATAAAAAGATCACTTCAGGTGATCTTTTTACATGTCTTTATGATCGTCTTATGCTCTGCCGGCGTATTTGCCATCGATCGTAGATACAGTGATCTTTTCACCGTTTTCAATGAAGAGCGGTACTTTTACCTGCAGACCGGTCTCTGTTACAGCATTCTTTAATGCGCTGGTTGCAGTGTTGCCTTTGACGGCCGCTTCACATTCAACAAGTTCCAGATCGACCTTATCCGGAAGGATGACACCGAGGACTTCGCCTTCATAGAACGAAATATTCACATCCAGGTTCGGTACCAGGAATTTGGTTTCCCATTCAAGTCTTTCTTTAGGGATCTCGATCTGTTCATAGGATTCAGAATCCATGAAGACTTCCATATCACCGGCATCATACAAAAACTGCATCGGTCTTTTATCGATATGAGCTTCGCCTACCTGATCCGATCCGATCAAAGAAAGTTCCTTGACAACTCCGGTTCTTGGCTGCTTGACCTTGACCTTGACCTTCATTTTTGCCATAGCTGTCTTGTTCAGCTGGATTTCTATACATTGATACAATTCATTTTCCCAGGTAAAACATGTTCCCGGCTTGATTTCTGTGCAGTTCAACATAGTTATATTGCTCCTTGTTTTTACCTAATCATTGTATTATACAATCAACTTTTTTAGCAAAAAAACCGGTCGTTTCACTTCCAGCTTATTTCGATTTTTCTTTTGTTTCTGACACAATCGGAGAGATACATGTTGATGAGCGTCTGATAGGGTATCCCGTTATCTGCAGAGAGGTTCTTGAAATAATCGATGACAGTCTGATCGATCTTGATCGAGATCTGCTTCTTGAGTTCTTTTATATAGACGGTCCTTTTCGTTTTTTCTATCGTGATGCTGTTTTCTTCTTTCATATTTTTATCCTGTCTAACATTTTTATGTTCAGTTAAGCTTTCTGACGCTGAAATTCACTACCTGGTTTTCATAGACGTCAACCTCCATGACATAGTCCATAAAATACAGATCATAACCGTTTGAGCTGTTGTATACCGAAACGTATACGCCTCTTTCAGAAAAGTCGTCCAGCTCCATATCTTTGACAAGGACACATTTTACATAAGCGAGGATATGCGCCTCGATCTCAAAGAGCTCCTCAAAGTCCTCAAGTTTTTTATAGACTGTATCAGCCTTATATACGTAATCAGCTTTCGCCGCTATCAGAGACATCATCGTGCACATCACAATCAGAAAAGCGGTCGAGATAAATCCCCTTGTTTGCACCGATGGCTCTTTCATATTTCCTGTTGTTTCTTTCATAGATGACATATATCACGTTCCCTCTTTCTTCAAAATGAAGCTCATCGATGTCATTAAGATAGATCTGCGTTCCGGGCTGCAGCAGCATCTTTCGGTTGACCAGGGATAAAGTGAAATCCTTGTTCTGATAAAGAAAGTCGAGAGAACTGTATGATACGCGCATGTCATAGGCTATCAGCAGTATCTCTCTTAACTCCGCCAGGGCGAGTTCGTCTGATACCTCGTTGTATTCAAAGGGGATCCGGGATGTATAGCTGAAAGCCATCGAACAAAGCGGCAGCATTGAAACGATGATCATCAGACCTACCAGATTCCTAATCAGATTCATCGATCGTGCAGGCCTCGCAATCTTTCAGTCCACCAAAAATCCTTTCATAGCTGAGATTGGATCTTTCCTGATAGTCCTGATATCCCTTCAGGTATCTGTCGATGATGTTGTAGATGCTGAAGCAAAGGATGCAGATACAGGAACAGATAAAGACGCTCAAAAGCGCATCGATCAGAAAGAACCCGCTATCTGATCGTCGCATATCCGTTCCCCAGATGGACGATGACTTCATGCCTTCCGAAATCGACAGTCTTGCCCTGATAGACATGCCCCATACAGTTGAAGAAGATGCCGCCTTTGTAGCTGCTGGTCTTTTTTTCAGTCAGACTTTCGCACAGAGTTTCCAGATATTCATTCATGTAATAGTAATGATCAAGATTCAAGACTGGATTGAAGCTTAACGCAACAAGGCATATACCGCAGATGACCATTATGCTCACAAGCATCTCCAGCAAGGTAAAGCCTTTCTCAGTCGATGACACAGTGCCCGTCCACGATCGAAAGAGAATCGCCGCTGCTGCATCTTGTTTGTTCCGGTTCAAGATATCCTCCGTTGACAAGATCGGCAAGTGAACCCGGATCGCTGTCGTAATCCAGTCTGAACTGGACGATCGCCGAATCCACGACCTTGGTCAGCGCCTGGCAGGCCTTGGAATCCACAGATGAGATGACTCTGGAAACATTGGGGACAGTAAGAAGGAACAGGATGGAAATGATGATCACAACGACTACCATTTCCAGTAAAGTAAAGCCTTTGCTATTTTTCATAGGTCTCCTTTCAGTACAGGCTGATGGCCTGCATCGGCATGAATAATATCTGGTAGATGAAGATGATGATGAAGCCGATAAAGACATAGGTCATCATCTGAATGGTGTTTGTATAGCGTTTCATCCTGCGTCTGATCTTTTCACGGGACAGTTCCACGTAGGAACCGATCACTTCGGAAAAGTCATTTGTGTAATTGGCGATCTTGATGAAACGTGACAGGGATGAATCATAATAGTTCTTCCTGGTCGCTTCCTTGAGACTTTCTCCTTCCATGAGGCTCTCATCGAGATGGAAAGCCAGAAAGGAGATCACCGGCTTGCTTGTCATGGCTTTCAGTATCTCTAGAGCTTGTCTGGTTTTGTATCCCGCTTCGCAGCAGATCAGAAACAGCGCCATGAATTCCTGCGAATAATGAATATTGAGCAAGGAATTGGGCAGATGTCTGGATACGAATATGTACAGCATGATCACATTGGCCGGTTTGAAGAAAAACAGAGCCAGTATGAACATAAGCAGTACCAGATAATAGAAAATGTTGATCATGATCCTGAAGGCAATCCTCAGTGAATCGAACAGCTCTATATCCGCTTCAAAAGAACTTATAAGCGAGAAGATCGAATCGATCCCGTAGAGATCAAACAGATAAAGGGAAGTCATCGTTATAAACAGCAGGATCAGCGGATAGGCCAATGAATTGAGCAGCTCCTTCTTGCCTTCCTGAGCTCTTTTCTCAAACCTCAAAGACAAAGACAGGGAAGCTGACAGTGACAAAGTAGAAAGCAGCGATATCACGTAGGTCTTCAGTTGTCTAGGCAGATAGTCTCTGATCACATTCTCGATCATCTCACCCTGATCAAGCTTGCTTCGGATATTCTCAAAGATCTCCTTGTTTTTTCGATTTTCCAGAAGTGAGAAACATTCACTGATCGACATATTGGTGTTGAGCAGTTTGGAAAGATAAGAGATATCCTCCACGCTCAGGGTCTGCTCAGACAGCATCTTCAGCGAAAAGCCCATTTTTTACTCCTGCGATCTTCTGCATCTGAATGCTGATAAAATTCCTGGAATTGCGCTTATATCTGCGAAAGAATTCGATCTCATCTTCGTCCATGATCTCGTATAGTACAATCTTGCGCTCATTGTTCCTGTTTATCATCATGCGCTGGTTACTGACACAGATCAGATTCTCATAGAGATTGTCCTCATTGACACCCAGTTCGACCATCCTCGATATGCAGCTAGAAGCTCTTGAGGTATGAATGGTGGACAGGACCAGGTGTCCGGTATTGGCGGCGATGACCGCCATCTTTGCCGCTTTCTCATCACGGATCTCGCCGATCATGATGATATCGGGATCATGCCTCAGTATCTGTTTAACTCCTTCCGCATAGTCAAAATGGACAGCTTCATTTACTGAGAGCTGAATGAATCCATCATGAAAGACTTCGATCGGATCCTCGATCGTATAGATCTTGCGTTTATTCACGGATTCAAGAAGCGAGTAAAGGGTCGTGGTCTTTCCCGAGCCCGTCGGTCCGGAAAACAGAATGAGTCCGCAGTCCTTTTTCAGCAGCGATTTGAAATAGGAATTCTGTCTTTTGAATATCGAAAGCGAGTCCGCATCGATCTTCAGTCTTGAATTGAGGATCCTCAGCACGCCGTTGGTGTAATTGAGCTTGCTGATGATCGCAAAGCGCATTGAAAGAAGGACTCCATCCACTTCCGTTTCAAACTGGCCGGTCTGCGGAGTCATGATGTTCCCGACATCAAGATTGGAAAGATACTGAAGATAGCGGATCAGCTTATAGTCTTCAAACTGTGATTTGACTTTTTTCAGTTCACCGTTGATGCGCATCTCAATTTCAACTTCCTGATAATTGACCGTGAAATGGATATCGGTTGCGTTGTATTTGATAGCCAATCTTAGAAGAGCCATCAGTCTTTCTTCCATAGTTTCGCCTCTATTCTTTATGAGCCAAAAAGAGGCAAAATTCCTAAAAAAGTTTTATGATTTTCATATTTTTCATTCAAACAAACCAAAAAAACAGTATCTAAACTGTTTTCTCGATAATATTCTGTATGGCTATGATCTATCTCAGGTAATAGTTTGTCGCAAGTTCAAAATACAGCGTAGTCTCTTCTTCGTGGCCCGGGCAGATACGGTAATCCTTTTCAAGACTTTTGAAGATATTCAGTGACTGCTTAAGCTTGCGGGCGTCACCCATGAAAAGGTCGGTACGACCTACTGACCCCTTGAACAGTGTATCACCGGTAAAGATGATGTCATCGAAGACATAAATGAGCGAACCATCGGTATGGCCGGGTGTAAAGATCACTTCAAATTCAAAAGGCCCGATCTTCATCTTTCCTTCCTTTAAAGGAACTGTCGGACAGCTGATATAGGACACCAGTCCGAACTCCGCTCCTGAGAGTTTGTCTCTGGCAATTATCTCATCTGCTTCATGAAGATAGACTGGACACTTATAGCGATCATAAAGACCATCAACTGCTTTGATGTGATCAAAATGGCCGTGTGTAAGCAGAACAGCCACAAGTTCAAGATCACCGAGAATCTCTATCAGCTTATTTGCTTTGGAGGCCGGATCGATTAGGATGGCCTTGCCTTCTTCTTCAAGAAGATAAGTATTGGTAGCTATAGGGCCAAGGACGAATCTTTTGACTTCCATTGAAAATTAAAAATAGGCATAAGCCTATTTCTTCTCCTTGTGAGTAGTCATTTTGTTGCACTTTGGACAGAACTTTTTGATTTCCATCTTATCAGGATGTTTTTTCTTATTTCTAGAACCGAAGTATGTTTCTTCTCCACACTCAGAACATTTGAATGTTACAAAATCTCTTGGCATTTATACTTACCTCCATTTACGCTTAATAATTCTACCATAGTATTATTTCAAATTTCAATCGCAAAACAGTTTCTGTTCAAAATTGATGTTCAGATGCTTATAAGCCTTCTCCGTGGCCGTTCTGCCTCTTGGCGTTCTGTTGATGAAGCCTATCTGCAGCAGATAAGGTTCATTGACATCTTCCAGCGTTATCGTCTCCTCACCTATGGCGCTGGCGATCGCCTCAAGACCTACCGGACCGCCACGGAATCTTTCAATGATCCCCCTGAGATAGCGGATATCAACATCATCAAGTCCCAATGAATCGACTTTCAGTTTCTCCAGAGCGCCTTTTGCGATCTCAATATCGATCAGCCCGTCATTTCTGACCATGGCGAAGTCTCTTACTCTTCTGAAAAGCCTGTTGGCGATTCTTGGAGTACCGCGTGATCTTTTGGCGATCTCAAGGACCGCATCTTCTTCGATCTTCGTATTGAGGACTCGCGATGTCCTTCTGACGATCTGAGCGAGTTCATCTTCGGAATAGTAGTTCAGTTTTGAAGTGATGCCGAATCTGTCTCTCAACGGTGAAGAGATAGCCCCGGCTCTGGTCGTTGCTCCGACCAGCGTGAATGGCGGCAGATCCAGTCTTATCGACTTGGCACCTTCTTCCTTGCCGACGACGATATCGATATAGAAATCCTCCATAGCAGAATAGAGAACTTCTTCAACGATCTTCGGCAAACGGTGGATCTCATCGATGAAAAGGACATCCCCCATTTCCAGCGACGAAAGGATCGCTGCCAGATCTCCGGTCTTTTCAATGCTTGGACCGGTCGTTGTCTTGATGTGCGTCCCCATTTCATTAGCCAGGATATAGGCCATGGTCGTCTTTCCTAAACCCGGCGGGCCATACAGCAGGACATGATCGAGAGCTTCATCGCGCATCTTGGCAGCCTTGATGAAAACCTCAAGGTTTTCCTTGAGATCGCTCTGTCCGATGTACTCGCTCAAGGATTGGGGCCTTAAGCTGGCATCATCGTCTTCTTTTTGCTTATCAGCAGATAATACTTTTAAATCATCCATAATTCTTTTTTACTTTATGAGCATGGCCAGAGCCTTGCGCACGAGCTCATCCGTTGAACCCGTTTCCTTCTCCAGCTTTTTCATGACCGGTTTGATCTCTGCAGGTTTGTAGCCCAGCTGTTTAAGGGCCTCCGCAACGTCCTTGAGCTCCTCGCGCTTTTCATCTTCCGTTTCAACAAGCTTGCCTTTGAGATCAAGGATGATCTGCGAAGCTGTCTTGTTTCCGATGCCGGGCATCCTGCGCATGAAGTCCACATCACCTGTTTCGATCGCTGAAACGATCGCTTCAACCGTCGTATTGGAAAGGATATTGGAGGCGATCTTCGGACCAAGACCTTTAACGGAGATCAGTTTGATGAAAAGATCATACTCTGCAAGCGAAAGAAAACCATACAGGCTTATCTCGTCCTCTCTGACGTTCTGATAAGTATAGATGATCATCTCCTTGTTCAGACTCAGCGCTTCCGGATGAAAGAAGTTAATACGGTATCCTACGCCATTGACATCCAGCAGCACATAATCCATACCGAAATGATGAACTGTTCCTCTTAAAAAACCAATCATATAAAAATTATAACATAGACCTATATTAAAAAGACGACTAATCAAAGTCGTCTTCATCATCAATAAACTCAAAACTGTAGTCTTTTATAAATACTCGATCACCATTCTTACAGCCCTTTTCTCTTAAAGCTTCATCTACATTCATCTTAGATAGTGCTCTACCAAAACGAAGTGCTGAATCTTCATCTTTAAGATTAGTTCTTTCAAATAGTCTAATAATCTTTTCGCCCTCTAATCTAAAGATGCCATTGCCTTCATTAAAGACTTCAAATTCTTTAGGTTTTTCATATTTATAAACAGCTTTTTGATTAGCTTTCTCGTTGTCATATAAAGGAAAGATAGGTAAATCCTTTAACATATCTGCAACCTTATATAAGACAGGTTCTAATCCTTC
>CADCPE010000121.1 GCA_902803275.1 uncultured Erysipelotrichaceae bacterium | reverse complement strand
ATGCGTGTCATGAATTACTATAATTTTGAAAATCCGGATTCAACTCTGGATACTTTATATTACTGTGGCGGTGCCAGCTATATTCCTCGATTCATAGCTGAAATTGCCGATATGGTTTCACTTGATCTGAAACCTTTGTCTTCACTCTCCGATGTTGATAAGGATGCGATCGGCAAATGTGCCCCGGCTGTCGGAGCCTGTTACGAGTAGAGGTGGATTATGAATCTGAATAAGGAAATTTCATTAAACAAGAAGAAAAACGCTCTTCCAACCAAGACCTCTATCAATTTTATCGTTGATGAACAGTCAAAGATAAATAAGATCTCGATCATCGTTTTTGTTGTTTTCATGGTGCTGTTAGGCTTCTTTACCAAGTTTGCGATCATTGATCCGCTGGCCAGAGTTGCCAAGGCCGAGAGGGAATATCGCGAAGCGGAAAGACAGCTTGATGTTTACCGTAACCAGCTGACCGATTACGCACAGATTGAAGCCGAATATAACGAAAAGATCGGTACCTTCCTGACGGACAACGAAAGATCTTATCTTGACCGTACCGAGATCCTGGCCATGATCAGGGAGGACATCTTCAATTACGTCAACGTCAAGAGTATCGCCATCTCCGGCAATACCGTCAGAGTTTCAACGGCTACTACGACCATGGACAATATCTCACAGATCGTCCAGGTTCTGCTCAATGACTCCAAGATCGCCTATGTCACGCCTAAGACGACCAGAGTCGGAAATGAATCTAGCAATAATGTTACTGCCGACCTTGAGATCGGCTACAGAGGAAAGACAGGAGAATAATTATGCTGAAACGTGGATTGACACTCAGAGAAAAGATCCTGTTACTGGTTTGTATCTTAATTGGTTTAGGCATCTTCTATTATCAGGTTATTTATAAGTCTTTTCAGAATTCGATGGAGGCTTATGATATCAGCAATATTCAGAATCAGACCGTGATTCTGCAGGCTCAGGTCGCACGCAAGAAAACGATGCAGCAGTATCTGGTCGACCATAAGGATGATACTTATGGCGAACTGGCTATGTACAACAATCTGTCTAAGGAAATAGGCGAACTGGCACGTATTTTTGAAGGCATTGACAATCTGTCCATCTCCTGGTCTGATCCGACACTGTTGAACAAGACGGTCAGAAGAAACGCCAACGTTTCCTTCAGCGTTGTCGGTTATCAGAGAGTCGTGGATCTGGTAAAGGCCATAAAGAACTGCAAGTATCGCTGTCTGATCTCGGATCTGAGCATTTCGACAAACAGAGACAGAGTGCTTGATGATGACAGCACTGTTTCAGTCAGGATCGTCATCACCTTCTTTGAGATGGTCGATGATAACACCAACCTTGAAGGCCTGACTATTTTAAACAACTAACGGGAGGTCGCAATGAAAGCTAAAAGATTAGGTGACATACTGGTCGAAAGCGGTGTGCTGACCAATGAAGATATTGAAAAAGCCCTGGAACTGCAAAAGGGCACGAATAAGCGTTTGGGTGAGATCCTGATCGATGAGAAATTCATCACGGAGACTCAGTTCATCGATTCTTTAAGGATGCAGCTGGGTATTGATTTTATCGATCTGGGTAAAGCTCAGATCGACCCTTCTTTAACTACTCTTGTTCCGAAAAACATCGCCAAGCAATACAGAGTCGTGCCGGTAAAACTGGTCGGCGACAGACTCTATATCGCCATGGAAGATCCGATGAACTTCCGTGCCGTTGAAACGGTAAAGGAAGTTTCACATAAACGTGTTGTCGTCATGATCGCTTATCGTGAAGCGATCGAAAGAGCACTGGCTGTCCTTTATGAGAATGAAGGTGCCAATGCCGCCATCCAGGAGATGAAAGAGGAACAGGGACTTGTTTCAATTGAAGAGAGAAGTGCCGAAACTGAAAACTCCAATGCTCCGACCGTCAAGCTTGTCAATTCGATCCTTGAAAGAGGCATCGTTGAAAAGGCATCCGATGTTCATATCGAACCTAGAGAAAACGATATGCGTGTGCGTATCAGGGTCGATGGACGTCTGACGGAAATACTTACTATCCCAAGGAACCTGCAGGGCGCAGTCATCTCAAGATTAAAAGTCATGGCCGGCATGAATGTGACCGAAAGAAGAGTGCCGCAGGATGGCCGTGCCGTCGTCAGATCGGCCAATGGTAAAGATATCGATCTGCGTGTCAATACCTTACCTACCATCTTCGGTGAGAAAGTCGTTATCCGTTATCTCTGGAGAGACTCAACTACTCTGACAAGAAAAGGTATCGGTATCACTGACAAGGATTCAGAGAAGTTTGACCGTATCATCAAGAACTCTTCCGGTCTGATCCTGATCGTCGGTCCTACCGGCTCAGGTAAGACTTCAACTCTGTATACGATAATCCAGGAACTCAATAAACCTGATGTCAATATGATCTCTTTAGAAGATCCGGTCGAATATCAGATCGAAGGCGTAACCCAGGTATCGATAAATGAAAAAGTCGGGCTGACATTCGCCGAGTGTTTAAGAGCCTGTTTAAGACAGGACCCGGATATCATCTGTGTCGGTGAGATCCGTGACGGCGAGACTGCAGAGATCGCCATGAGAGCCGCCATGACCGGTCACCTTGTTTTGTCAACGATCCATACCGAAGATGCGATCAGCGCTGTCGACAGACTGAAAGACATGGGTGTTGAACCATTCCTCATCTCCGGATCTATAAGAGGCGTCATCTCGCAGCGTCTGGTCAGAAAGATCTGTCCGGATTGCCGTCAGGAAGTGCAAGCTGATCCGTTTACTGCTGATCTTGTCGGCATCAAGGATGTAAGCAGTTTCCACTTCTACAAAGGCATGGGTTGCCACAAATGCTTTGATTCAGGATACCGTGGACGTACAGGAGTCTTTGAGATTCTGACTTTAAACTCAACGCTCCGTGATGCGATCAACTCCGGTGTTCCTTCGAGTGAACTTCGCAAGATGATCTATGCTTCCGACTTCACACCGATGATCGTCAACGCAAGGCAGCTGATCATGGATGGT
>CADCPE010000120.1 GCA_902803275.1 uncultured Erysipelotrichaceae bacterium | reverse complement strand
TCCGTGACTCTTTTAACGATCGAAAGGCCCAGGCCGAATTTGCCTTTATTGCCTTTCTCATAAGGCTTGAACAGCTTGTCAAGGCGGTCCTTCTCGATCGGCTCGCCGTCGTTATAGACTTCCAGAAGATTGTCAGCCAAAGTGATCCTGATCAGGCTCTTGGCATATCTGTAGGCGTTGTCGATGAGGTTCTCGATCACGACGCGCCACGGTTCTTCCTCACCATGGAAATATACTTCATCATCGATCTCCGTGCGCATCTCGATGTTCGGATTGAACACATTGGTCGCCATGATGGCCTTTTCGATGATCGGCGCCATCTTCAGATTGAGGATGTTGTCACCGTTGTCCACCAGATAGCCAAGCTTGTTGTAGGTGATCAGGGAATAGACCTTCTTCTCAAGACGATCCGCATTTTCGATGATGACATCGACACTTTTCTCCAGTGTTCCATATGGATAGATGCCGTCCTTTATCGATTCGGAATACGACTTGATCGTAGCGATCGGCGTCTTGAGGTCATGAGAGATATTCTGGATCATCTCATCCCTGATGTGCTGCTGTTCAGAGAGCTCGTTGTTCATTTCGACGATAGCTTCGGCCACTCGGCCTATCTCATCGTAGCGGTTGACTCTCAAAGTTGCTTTTTCGCCCGCTCTGACCTTGTTTATGTAGCTTGTGATCGCATCCAGAGGCGTGATCAAAGAAAGCACCCAGAGGATGATCAGAAAGATGATCGCCACGATCACATAGATGGTCATGTTTATGACGCCGCTGGACAGGGCATTTCGAAATTCCAGTCGGAAGTTGTTTCTGGCGATGGAGATGAGCCTGTATTCTTCATCAAACGAAATGATCGAATAGACGATCGTATTGTCGCCAAAGGAAAAGCTGCTGTCGATCTGTCCGCCTTCCGGATCGGGATCGATCATTTCCAGGATCGGTCTTATATCATTGCTTACGGAATTGAGGTATTTCCCGCTCCTGATACTGTAGACGTAGTGAATGACGTTCGAATCATCGTGGTTGGTCCTGGTCTCCAGGTATTCGTTTTGTGCACGATGAATGAATTCATACATCTGCAGGTTGACGAAACTGTCGATGTTCCTGTTTAGATAGGTAAATATAAAAAACAGCAGTACAGCGCCGGTAAAAAAGACAATCGCCAGAAACTGCTGGATCAGAGTAAAGTTGCTTAACCAGATTCTGATTCTTTTCATCCTAAACGATAACCAAAGCCATAGATAGTCTGAATATTCAGATCAGGCATTTTTTTCCTCAATCTTCTCAAAGTATCATCAACGACACGGTCGGAACCGTAGTAATTCTCATCCCAGACCTTCTCCAGGATCTGCTCACGCAGAAAGGCCGTACCCCTGTTTTTGACAAACAGCATCAGCAGATCAAACTCCTTGGTCGTAAGTTCGATCTGCGTGTTGCCTCGAAAGACACTGCGCTGATTCTCATCTATCTCATAACCTGCAACTTCGATCTTATCTTCATCCTTGTAGACTCTCTTGATGATGTTGTTGACTCTTAAAACCAGTTCCTTAGGTGAAAAAGGTTTGGTGATGTAGTCATCAGACCCCTTTTCCAGACCGATGATGCGGTCAAATTCCTTGTCACGGGCTGACATGAAGACGACCGGTATATTCGGTCTTCTTTCTCTTATGAGTTCGATAAGATCAAACCCCGATTTGTCGTCCAGCATGATATCCAGAATCCACAGATCGCAATAATCATCGATATGGGCAAAGGCACTGTCAAAAGTCAGATAGGAATTGACCATGTATCCTTCTTTTTCCAGATATGATTTGACCAGTTCGTTGAGGTCTTTCTCATCTTCAACGATGTTTATTATCTTTTTCATCATCTTAATTATAGAACAAAAGATTTTATATATACCAGGAAGCCCAAACAAAAGGAAGTCGTCGACTTCCTATTCTGCATAGCCTCTTTCCTTGATCAGATCGATGATCGAGTAGACATATTTTCGACAGAGCTCATCGCTTTCAGCTTCGACCATGACTCTTATCAGAGGTTCCGTACCGCTAGGTCTGACCAGGATCCTGCCGTTGTCGCCCAACTCTTTGGCTACATCGGAGATCTTTTCCCTGATAGTCTCATCATTGAGCACGACGTTCTTGTCCTTTACTCTTTCATTGACCAGCAGCTGAGGATAGATCTTTACTTCTTCAACGCTCTTTTTAAGACTTGTGTTGTAGTACATCAGTATCTCCAGCACCAGCAAGGCAGTCTTCAGGCCATCGCCAAAAAACGAGTCATAGGCATAGATGATATGCCCCGACTGTTCACCGCCGATCACAAAGCCGTTATTGACCATCGAATCGCAGACGTTCTTGTCTCCGACCGGAGTGATATCGGACTTAATGCCAAGTTTTTCCAAAGACTTGTATAGACCGATATTGGACATGACCGTGGTCACAAGCGTGTCATTGGCAAGCTTGCCTTTTTCCTTGAGATACTTGGCGATCAGATACATGATCTTGTCGCCGTCCACTTCATCGCCGTTTTCATCGACGAACAGGACTCTGTCGGCATCGCCATCAAAGGCCAGACCCATCTCGTAGCCGCCTTTTCTGACTTCTTCCTTGAGCATATCCAGGTGCGTAGAACCGCAGTTGTTGTTGATGTTGGTGCCGTTAGGTTCATCATTGATGTAATCAATACTGCCGTTTAGCCTGTTTAAGACGTCCTTGGCGGTATAACAGTTGGAGCCGTTGCATAAGTCGACCAGGATCTTTTTGCCTTGAAGATCAAGCTTATAGCGCTCAAGCAGCCAGTTCTGATAGGTCTTGACGGCCTCTTTGTATTCGATGATTTTTCCGGTATTCTTCGTTTCGATCCCTTCAGGATCATCGATGTAGTCTTCGATCAGACCCTCGATGTCATCCTTGATCTTGAAACCGTCATTGCCGAAGATCTTGATGCCGTTGTCTGTATACGGATTGTGCGAAGCGCTTATCATGACGCCGCAGGAGAACTTCTCGTTCATTGTCGTATATGCCAGACAAGGAGTTGAACAGTAGCCCAGAAGATAGACTTCCGCGCCTGATTCGACCATTCCTTTGCACAGGTCTTCTTCAAAATCCTTTGAAGAGATCCTGGTATCCATGCCGATGACGATCCTTGCGTCTTTATAGTAATTGCCGACAAATTTGCCGATCCTGTATACTGTTTCGTCAAGCAGGGTCACTTTTGCCTTGCCCCTGATTCCGTCTGTTCCAAAATATCTGCCCATACTACTGATTAGCCTCCACTACTGTCACATTGACTGTCGATCTTTCCAAAGAGATATCGACAAACGGATGATTCTTCAGTTCTGCGAACAGCTCCAGGTTATATGAACCAGGTTCCTGAGGCATGATGAAATAGACTTCGATATCACTTGCTTCGACAGAATCGATATTATTCGTAGAACCTCTGACTTCCGCATTCACCGTCGTGAAATCGATATTGGAAACAGCGAGGTTGTTATAGTTGTCGTGAGCGTTAAGGGTCACATCTTCGATCGTGCGGGTATCGATCGTCGAAAGAGTCACTCTGACATTTACTACCGTCACATCAGAAGCGCTGACTCCGGATGGAAGTGTTATCGGCAGCATGAGTTCACGGTCGACATTTTCCGTGACCGTAGACATATCAAAGTTTACATATACTTCCTTTATGCTGTTGAGGATATTCTCCGGTCCGTAGATCCTCGTCGTCTGATGATCGATGATCTGCGCCGTATCGATAGCCAGTCCAAGCGGAACATTTCCGATAGGATTGAGTCTGATCGGCACTTCGATGCTCGGTGATGATACTTTGACAGTGGCGGTTACCGAACTAGGAACGATCTCGGCATTTACAGCCTGGCCGTTCTTGTCATAGGCGACCAGAGGTGCTTCAACCGAGAAATCGCCGGTCACGCCGCTGACATCGATAAGCGCCTTGACCAGCGCGATCGAATTAAGCGTATCGCCGGAAGCACGGATATTGATCTTGGTGCCCTGAGTAAAGCTAGGTTCCGAAAGGATGTATCTTGAATCCATCTGATTCTGGTTGATGAAATCATAGGTCAGTTCAAACTGCATCGTCGTCTTCTTTTTCAAGGAGATCGTAACTTCACTTGGTGAAATGATCGTCGTGACATTGTCACCGTAGCCGATGCCCTTAAGTTTTACCGTATGTGTACCCTCGATATAGCCCTCCAGATCAAGCTGGCAATAGCCTTTCTTGCTGGCGGCATTGTTGACACTGGCCGCATCACCGGTGATGACAACTTCGCAGGCAGTAGGAAGACCGCTCAATTCAAAGGTCTCGGAATTGTACCTTGCATTGATCGGAACATTGTTTAGAACCTTGGAGCTTGAAAGAACGTTGCTTGAAGAATCATATGTCGCGACAAAATATGCCAGACATGCCATCAGCAATGCGAAAAGTCCAAGATACTTGGAGAAGAAGAGTCTATCGATCAGTGATGAGACCCAGCGGAAAAACTTGAAGATGTTCTCTTCAATGCCTTCATACTGTGTTTTATTCAGTGACTTTGAAGCGATCTTCTTAGCCGCTTCAAGCTTTTTTTCGGAATTATCGTTTACTGTCATTTTTGCCCTCAGTCAGGTTGTTTTCTATTATCAGGGATTCCTCTTCAAACTCGGCATTCTTGCCGCTGTTGGGATTTCCATGCTTGTATTTGTAGCGGTTGTTGAAAGGAACCTTCATATCTGAATTGTCCTTATCAGCAGTATTTGCTTCCTCGCTCTGGTTTTTCTTGCTGAACAGCGGGAAGACATGGCGGCCATTGCCCTGCTTGTCATCCTGAATCTCGACAACGACATTGGAGTCGTTTTCAATGATCAGCGATGATCTTCTGCGGCTGGATTTCTCGATCGCCGTATTTTCATTCATGATGACTCTGCGCAGATAGTCCTTGAGCTGCTTGTGGTCAACAGAGAAGATACGTCCGTTTTCCGCAATGGAGATCGAACTGGTCTCTTCAGAGACGACGATCGTCAAAGCATCGGTAACTTCCGCAATGCCCAGTGCCGCCCTGTGTCTGGCTCCGTATCTTGAAGACAGATTGACATTGGTCGGCGGGAAATAGGCGCTGGCACAGGCTACTCTGTCGCCCTGGATGATGACCGCACCGTCATGCAGCGGCGTAGTCGTCATGAAGATCGAGCACAGAAGTTCCTTGGTCACTTCCGCATTTACACTGATACCGGTCTTGATGTAATCCTGCAAAGACTGCGACTGTTCGATCGAGATCAGCGCACCCACTCTCTGCGAAGAAAGAGTGATCGTTGCTTCATACAGTTCATCCACCAGTTTCTCTTTTTCATTTGCCAGCAAAGAGTTGATCCTGGAGAAGGCATTGGTCTTGCCTATCTTCTCCAGCAGTGATCTTATCTCCGGCTGGAAGATGATGATGCAGGCCAAAAGACCCCAGTTGATGAAGATGTCCGTGAAGTATGTAAGAGTCTGCAGACCCAATAGCTTGGCCAGACCGTTGATCAGTACGACCGCGATGATGCCTTTGAAGATCTGGATCGTGCGGTTGTTGTTTCTGATCGCTTTGATGGCATAGTAAAAAAGGAACCACATAATGGCAATATCGATGACGACCCTGAATACGGACCATATGTTTTGTAAAGTCAGATTGATATTATAATCAGCCATTTGTCCTCCCTTTTGCGTACATTTAATTATTATAGCATCACTTATCCAAATTCAAAAAGGATTATTTATTGATTATTTTTACCGTACAAATTAAAATTATTATGAACTTAAATGGAGGATCACATCTTATGAACAGTGAAAAATTCAAACCATTGAAGATCGTTCAGTTGATACTCATCACATCCGCGATCATTATAACATTCATTTCGATCATCGAGCAGATAATGGGAGAAGGGATACTGCTTTACATACTTCTTGATATCAGCAAGGTATTGTGCCTCTTCTGCGGATCCATCTATATGATGTTCGGCTCAAAGAAGAGCATAGCCGGCTTCTATAAAGGTTTTGTCGCCTGCTATATCATCACTCTGCTTTTGAGGATCGTCATCGCCTTCAATGATGGAATATCGCCATTGCAGGCTATCTGCAGCATTATCTCGCTGATCTGCCTGCTCGGTCTAGAATTTGTAAAGGATCTGGGCAAAGACAAGACAGCCATCCTGTATTCGATCCTGTTTGTAAGCGAAGTGATCATGGCTCTGCCTTTGTTCCTTACAAGACAGACTCAGATCATCATTGCCGGTATCACGAGTCTTCTGATCCTTGGCACATTCGGTCTGATGATCACCTTCAAGTATGTCGACAAGGCATCACGCGGCAGGGATTGATCAGTACGCTTATTCAAAAAAAAGAAACAACGGGCTCCAAAACCCGTTTTCTTATGCAGAAGTATTAGCTAGAGCAGATCGTTTAGAACGATGAAGTCTTTGACAAGCGCAAAGAATTCTCTGGCATAGTAATGAGGCAGTATCAGATAATTGCCTACGCTCGGTTTGAGGCTCACATCATCAAAACCGATCTTATGGGCAATGAAGTTGGCTCTGAAAAGATGGAAACAGGTCGATACGATAACGGTCTTCCCGTTTTGAATATCCCTGGTCAGATTATAGGCGTTGAGAATGTTCTCATGGGTATTCTTGCTTTGATCATCAACTCTGATGTCCGTTTGTTTAACGCCCATCTTCACAAGATATTCCTTTGCGGCAAGAGCTTCGGCGATCGGTTCATCCCTGCCCTTTTTTCCCGTGACGACGATGGTACCGCCGTTTTCTTCATAATATTCCCTGCCGGCATCAAGTCTGGCTTTGAAATCACTGCTCAGGGAACCGTTTCTGTTTACTCCTGAGCCCAGTACGATGATGATCGACGCATCCTTCTCAGGCTTGGAAAAGCTGTAGGCGAAGATCATCGCCTCAACAGAAAGGAAGATGGCCAGACATATATATGTTGCTGCTTTTAAAACCGTATACATTTTCTCTCCAAGTTTTTCATTGATCTGTATATGGCAGGTCGACGTATAGATCAGGACCAGACCCCACACCAGAAAAAAATAATTAAAGAAGTATAAAGGACCCATCATCAGCACCATCAGCAGACCGTACGCTGAAAAAACAAGCCCGATAATATACATATTTCTGAAAAAGCTGTTTTCTTTCATCTTCAAAACAAGGATAACAGAGTCAGAATCAAAAAGATACTGGAGAAATAAAAAAGCCATGTTTCCATGACTTGCATAATGCAGTGGCGCGCTCAACAGGAGTCGAACCTGCAACCTTCCGAGTCGGAGTCGAATGCTCTATCCATTGAGCTATGAGCGCATCAGTTGGTGGAACCAAAGCCGCCGTGACGCTCAGCGGCATTGCCTTCTTCTTCAGCCAGATAATACTGAACGAAGATGCCCTGAACAAAGCGGTCGCCTTTTTTAATGATTATATCCCTGTCTCCCTTATTGACGATCGCACAGATGATATGGCCTTCATTGTCGGCGTTATAATAGTCCGAATCAATGATGCCGACCGTATTCATCAAAGCCATCTGGTATTTGAATCCAAGAGAAGATCTCGGATAAATCTGCAGTACATAGCCGTCATCGATCCTGCATCTGATCCCGGTAGGAATCTTTACCGTTTCTTCCGGTTTCAAAATAAAATCTACAGGAGATACAAAATCATAACCGGCACTGCCTTTGGTAGCTCTTGCAGGTAAAACGATATCAGCATAATGATCTTCTTCATTTCCCAGCAGAGCCTTCAGATCAGTCTTGAACTGTTTCTGACTGACTTTTTCAAATTTTGCAATTTTCATCAAAATTAGTTTAACAAACATCTTGCAAAAATAAAACAAGCATAATATAATAAAAAAGCGCTATTTCAACAGACAAAGCGTGTGCTGAAGAAGTACTCAAGTGGTTGAAGAGGTGGCCCTGCTAAGGCCATAGGTCGGCTTGT
>CADCPE010000119.1 GCA_902803275.1 uncultured Erysipelotrichaceae bacterium | reverse complement strand
GATCACAAATGCTTCGGGTATGTCTATAATAATTAAGTAAGATATGAACAAGATAACTTTAAAAAGAAATGAAGGCCGTACCATAAGCTCAGGCGGCTTATGGATCTTTGACAATGAGATCGATCATACAGAAGGCCAATATGAAAACGGTGAGATCGTTGAAGTGGTTTCCTTCAAGGATGATTTTCTGGGCTATGGCTACATCAACGACAATTCCAAGATCAGGATCAGACTTTTAAGCCGCAACAGAAACGAAGTCATCGACAAGCAGTTCTTCAAAAGCAGGATCCTGGATGCCTGGAACTACCGCAAGAGCGTGGTCGAGACAAACTGCTGCAGAGTCGTCTTTTCCGATTCGGACAGACTTCCGGGCCTGATCATCGACAAGTTCAATGATGTCCTGGTCTTTGAGATCGATACTCTGGGCATGGACATCAGAAAAGAAATGCTGGTGGAAGCAGCTAAGGAAGTATTTGCGGAAGACGGCATTTCCCTAAGAGGAATATATGAAAGAAGCGATGCCAGAGTGAGGACTCTGGAAGGCCTTGAAAGAGTTAAAGGCTTTTTAAGTGAACCGTTTGAAACGAGTATCGAAGTCGATGAAAATGGCGTCAGACTTAAAGTCAATATCGCTGAAGGACAAAAGACCGGCTACTTCCTGGATCAGAAGTATAATCACCTTTACATACGCAATCTGTGCAAGGATAAAAGAGTCCTTGACTGCTGTACCCATACAGGCGGATTTGCCTTGTCGGCAGCCATGACGGCTAAGGAAGTCATCGGTATCGATGCTTCACAGCTGGCTATAGAACAGGCTGAAGAAAACAGCGAACTCAACGGCTTTGCCAATACGAAATTCATTGTGGCAGATGTCTTTGACTATCTTGTTGATATGGAAGAAAAAAAGGAACAGTTCGATGTCATCATCCTTGATCCGCCGGCTTTCACCAAGTCGAAGAACTCGGTCAAGAATGCATCAAAGGGATACAGGGAGATCAACTACAGGGCTATGAAACTTCTAAGACCGGGCGGTTTCCTTGTGACCTGTTCATGCAGTGAATACATGCCTAGAGATCTGTTCATGAAGATCATCCTGGCTTCCGGCAACGATGCCCACAAGAGACTGAGACTGGTTGAAAGCAGAGCCCAGGGTCCGGATCATCCGGTGATCCTCGGTCACAATGTGTCCGATTATCTTAAATGCATCATCGTCCAGGTAAATGACAGGTAAGAAAAAGTACAGCTCATCATCAAGCTGTACTTTTAATCTACCAATCGAACTTCTTTGATACCTTCTACTTCATCCATCAGCAGGGCTTCAACGCCTTCTTTAAGGGTGTAGTCCAGAGCCATGCATCCGACGCAGGCACCATGGACTGTCACATAGACGATATCGTCCTCCAGTTTGACGAAACGGACATCACCGCCGTCGTTCTGAATATATGGTCTGACCTTTTCGATCGTTTTTTCAATCAGTTTTATTCTTTCTTCCTGTTCCATATCCATATTCTCCATTAAAATAGTACATTCTCTTTTTTAAATAAACAAGCAAAATGATTAATGGCGAAATGCTATAATTATAAAGATGAGCACAATTGATGACTACAAACCGGGAATGACGGTATACGGCTGCGTGACAGGTATAAAACCATACGGAGCCTTTGTGAAAGTCGAAGACGGCGTAAGCGGTCTTATCCACATTTCCGAGATCTCCAACGGTTTCGTAAGGAACATCGATAATTTCGTAAAGGTTGATGAATATGTCATGGCCAAGGTCATCGATATCGACAAGGAGCACAAACAGTTGAGGCTCTCGTTCAAGGCCATGTCGAGAAATACCAGAAGATATAACCGTAAAGTCAAATTTCCAGGGATGCCTGAGAATATAAAAGGATTCGGAACTATCCGTGATAAGATGCCCGAATGGGTAAAAGGGGAGTATGATGATTAGTTTAGATCTAAGAAATGCCAAACTTAATGAAGAATTGTCAAACTGGCAGGAAAAAGTCAGTGAAGCGCATAAGCAGCTTCATGAGAAGACCGGCAAAGGCAATGATTTTGTGGGCTGGGTAGACTGGCCGCTTAATTACGACAAGGAAGAATTTGCCCGTATCCTGGCTTTAAAGAAGCGTATGGAAGGCAAGTATGATACAGTTCTGGTCTGCGGTATCGGCGGATCATACCTCGGCGCCAGAGCAGCCGTTGAAATGATCAAGGGCCTTTATCCTGAAGACGGAATCGAAGTCATCTTCGTCGGCAACACCTTCTCTACGACATATATCTCTCAGGTTTTAAAACATATCAAGGACAAAGAAGTCGTCCTTAATGTCATATCTAAATCCGGAACGACAACTGAAACGTCGGTTGCCTTCAGGATCTTCAAACAGTGGATGGAAGAGAAGTATGGTGAAAAGGCCAAGGAAAGGATCTACGCTACTACCGATAAGGCCAGAGGAACCCTGAAAGCTCTTGCCGATCAGATGGGCTATGAGACTTTTGTCATCCCTGATGATATCGGCGGACGCTATTCGGTCTTTACGGCTGTCGGCCTTCTTCCGTTGGCTTTGGCCAATGTTGATATCGAAGCTCTGATGAAGGGATCGCTTGATGCGATGAACGATCTGAATACGCCTGATCTGTCCAAGAACCCGGCTTATCAGTACGCCGTTGCCAGAAGGATCCTGGACAACATGGGCTACAAGGCCGAATACTTTGTCACCTATCATCTGCAGCTGACTATGGTCGCTGAATGGTGGAAGCAGCTCTTCGGCGAATCAGAGGGCAAGGATGGAAAGGGCATCCTTCCTACCAGCGCCTGCTTCACGACCGATCTGCATTCTTTGGGACAGTTCATTCAGGAAGGCAGCAAGGTTGAATATGAAACGATCCTCTATGTCGATGAAATGGCTGAAGACCTGGTATTCCCAAGCGATCCTGATGATCTCGACCATATGAACTATCTTGCCGGCAAGAAGCTCTCCTGGGTCTCTGAAATGGCTTTTGAAGGAACGCTCAGTGCCCACAGCGATGACGGCAGCAATCCGAACATGGTCATCCACCTCAAGGACAACAGTGCCTACAGTTTCGGCTATATGATCTACTTCTTCTTCATTGCCTGCGGCATGACCTGCTACCTGCTGGATATCAATCCATTCAATCAGCCAGG
>CADCPE010000118.1 GCA_902803275.1 uncultured Erysipelotrichaceae bacterium | reverse complement strand
GGAACGCTGATCTGTTTCAAAAACGATGTGAGCCAGAAGGAGATCAGTGAGGGCATAGCCAAGGGAGTCCTTTCCTGCCCGGAATACTTTGTCCTGCCGGCGATCGGTGAAAACTGATAGCCTGTCAGTCAGCTCTGTCGGAAGATCGATACGCATTTACTTAACACATGCTTAAAGAGATCATTAAAAAGCACAAAAGAAAGCTGATCATCAGTATTGTGATGATCGTTTTTCTTTTTGGTTGCATGGTCAAAGAAGAAACAGAAGAAGAAACCGTTCAGGAAACGACAGTTCAGGAAACGCAGACAGAGAGCGCTCAGCCGCAGAACGACGATCCGTTCGGATTGAGTTTTTCTGATTATACATACCATTCTGAAAGTGAACTGAGAAACATGCTCAGCACTTCAGAGCTGGAATACTGTTCCTATATACAGGAATTTGAAGATCATGACAGGGCAGTCCTGACCTGGAATCTTAAAAGCAGCAATAAAGAAGTATACCGTTGCTATTACTCATATCTGAAAGACAGAAAGTACGGAAAACCTTCGATGGCCTCTTGCAGGATATCCGAAGCATATCAGGAATATCTTGATGGCGATAAGGCGCTGATCAGAGACTATGTGATGCCTGAAAAGGATGACGGGATAGATATGTTTGTCTATCCCAATTCTGCAGAATACTATGAAAAGTATTTTATTCTGGGAAAGTATTCCGATATGTACTGCTATGTGAAAGGTGATGACATCTTTTTTGAATACTACTGGTATCAGAAAAGCGACAGCGGTCCAAAGCTGGTATACAAGTCTTCAGCAGTCAATACGAATACCACATCCGGACAAAGATACGACGATGAACTGTGGGATCTTTTTGAACGATCATACAGGAATATAGATATCATTCCTTATAAGGAATATCCAAGAGAAAAGGATTATTATGCAGTCTATTCTGATTGGAAAAAAAGGCAGAAGGAAAACAAAGAGGAAGAAAAGCTGAAAGAGAAGAAGGAAAGATACTGCATCTTTGAAGATGGCGAAGAGCTCTACTATGAATATGAATATGAGTTCGACAGCTATGATGAAGCCGAAGATTTTCTTGACAGATACTGTGACTGACTGTGCTGATGAAACGATCAGACGTTTTTTCTTTATCCTGCATCCATTCTTCAGCCGATCGTCAATACAGACGGGATAGTCATTGGTGCAGAAGCTCTGGTACGCTGGAATCATCCACAAAAAGGACTACTGCCGCCGATCAGTTTTATTCCGACATTCGAGAATAACGGAATGATAGCAGACATCGACAGGCATATGTGGAGATGTTCAGCCGAGATTCTCAAGAGATGGGAAAGCATTCAAAGAAGCGATCTGTTTATTTCCGTGAATGTTTCGCCTAAAGACTTCTTCTTCATCGATGTTTTCGAACAGCTGAAGAAGACCGTAAGGGAATATGATATTTCTCCATCGCGATTAAGGATCGAGATCACCGAATCGGTAATGATGAATGACAGCAGCTATGTAATGGATATACTGAAGAAGCTGCGCGATGAAGGCTTTATAATCGAAATGGATGACTTCGGATCCGGATATTCGTCCTTGAACATGCTCAAGGACATGCCGGTGGATGTTGTCAAAGTCGACATGAAGTTCATTGAAGATACCGATGGCCTGAGCAGATCATCGATCATTCTGCGCAATGTCCTGAACATGATGTCGCAGCTGGGCATGGTGTCGCTTACGGAAGGCATTGAAAAAGAGGACCAGTTCAGATCCCTGGCGAGGATGGGATGTGTGCTGTTCCAGGGCTACCTTTTCGGCAAGCCTATGCCTGTAGAGGAGTTTGAAAAGGCATATCAGATAAAATAGAAAAGATGTCCTTGCTCATTTATCGAAAGCCAGCTGCACGATTTCAGATGTTCATGCGCCAATATCGTTAAGATGGAAAGAAATGCAGCTCCTGAATCCCCTTGCCCCGGATGCATGAAAAGGGAATGGGAATACATAGATTATACTTACTGCATGGTGGCACCTGAAGAGGAAGCGAAAGGAAGATCTCTCATACAGCTGTCAGTATACATTACAGATCAAGATGAAGTGTTATGCTTCATCTTTAATATGTCCGCTGATCGATTCGAACAGATATGATCTACGGCAAAACAGGACATAATGTGCAGATCTTCAGAAGCTCATGAAAGGCTTCTTTTTTTTGAGGCCATCTTTCGTGATGGCCATTCATATCATAAGAATAAGAATGACTATATCGTTTATAATAGGAACAACATAAGCTATACTG
>CADCPE010000117.1 GCA_902803275.1 uncultured Erysipelotrichaceae bacterium | reverse complement strand
GCCTATGATTACCTGATGCTGCTGATAACGCTTCTTAAACACGAGGAAGGCAAGAAGGCGAAGGAAGTGCTGCTCGATATGTTTAAAAACGTGAAGTATGCGGAATATATGGATCATCTCTGGGATCTTGATACCAAGGATCCCCAACAGAACGAATTCTACAGGCTCATTGAAGACTGCTACAGCGAAATAAATTCCATCCCAGACTTTTTTGCCTGGGTCAATCTGGTTAATGAAGAAAGACAATAGTGCTATAATTAGGACATGGCAACAATCGATTTAGAAAGAATTAAAGATATTGAAGAAGAACTTGAGAATCTGGAAGAGACAGAGGTTTTGTTTGTGGAAGAAAATGGCATAGAGAAATATGCCATCATGAACATCCATTTCTACGATATGATCGAAGAAGTGGCTAACATGCTGCAGACGCCTCAGGTCAATATTGCCAAGCCTGAAGATTTTGAACTGAGCTACGATGAATATGAGAGAGTCAAGAATCAGATCATGGACATCGTTGAGAAGACACTGATGCCTAAACCGGAGAAACTCAATTAATGAAGGGTCTGTTTATAACTTTTGAAGGACCTGACGGTTCAGGCAAGACGTCGGTTGCAACAGCAGTCTGCGAAAGACTGAAACAGCAGGGTTATGAAGTGGTCCACACCAGAGAACCCGGCGGTATAGAAATATCCGAAGAAATAAGAAACATCATTCTGGATCCCAAGAACACGGCTATGGATGCCCGCACCGAGGCACTTCTTTATGCAGCCTCAAGAAGACAGCATCTGGTTGAAAAGGTCTTTCCGGCCATGAAGCAGGGAAAGATCGTCATCTGTGAAAGGTTCCTGGATTCCTCTCTGGCTTATCAGGGATATGGCAGACAGCTGGGATTTGATGAAGTGCTGTCCATCAATCTTTTTGCGATCGAGAACACCTATCCGGATATGACCATCTATCTGGACGTCGATGAAGAGATAGGCCTTTCCAGACTGGCCGACCGCTCTTTCAAGGATCGCCTTGATCAGGAATCGATCGATTTCCATCATCGTGTAGCCCAGGGCTATAGGGAAGTCCTGAAAAGATTCCCTGACCGCATTCAGATCGTTGATGCTTCAAAAGACAAGGAAACGGTTATTGAAGAATCCATGAAAAGGATTCTTGATTTGATAAACAATGGTTAAGGAAGAATTAAAGAATTCAGAACCGATCGTCTATCAGACATTACTCAATGCTTTGAAGAACAGAAAAGTAGCTCACAGCTACTTATTTTCTGGTGAATACAATCCTTTAAAGATCGAGACAGCCTATCTGCTGGCCCAGTCGATAATCGAAGGGAAAGACGATTATGCCTGCGAAGAATGCAGGACCTGCAAGAGGATCAGAAACAACGAGTACTTCGATGTGATCTTTGTGGATGGCTATAAGAACAGCATCAAGAAGGACGATATCGAAAACATCCTCGACGAGTTCTCGCGCACTTCCTTGGAATCTTCAGGCAAGAAGATCTACATCCTGGCCAACATCAACAACGCTTCGGCCAAAGTGCTGAACATGATCCTGAAGTTCATGGAGGAACCAAGCAGCGAAAATACCTTCGGCATCTTCATCACCGACAGGAAGGAAGATCTTCTGCCGACGATCGTCTCACGCTGCCAGAACATCCCGTTTATGACCAGGGATTTCTCATTTCTGATCGATCGCTATCTTGAAGGCGGTTTCGACTATATCGACGCCTATCTTCTGTCCAATACTCTTCACAGCTATGATGAGGGCTTCGATCTCAACGATCCTTATTATCTGGGAGCCAAGGAGTATGTCTATAAGACGATCGAGAATCTCGACAACAAAGAGTATCTGCCTGTCATGTTCTACAGGGAATTCTATACACTTTTCAAGGATCGGGATGAATTCAAGAAATGTGTCGATTACTATATGGCGATCATGATCAAGATGATCGAAGATGCTCTGGAAGAAAAGAAAGTGGAGGATGGCGAGTATAACTCATATCTCGATATCATAGGCAGACATGATCCGATCAGACTGCTGGAGATCTTCGAGAAGGCCAACGACAGGATCCTGTATAATGCGGAGCGCAAGCTGCTGTTTGACGCGGTCAGTTATGAGATAATATCATATATCTAGGTGAAATTATGGAAGAATTAAGATACTTATCCGTTCGTTTTGAAACGACAAATAAAACATATACATTCTCAACGGTGGATGATTCCATCAAGAACGGTGACGGAGTCATCGTTGAGACTCAAAGAGGCATCGAATACGGCCAGGTCGTATCCGATCCTTTCTTCGCCCCGAATGTCAGCATGGAGATCAAGCCGATCATGCACAAGGCCAACGAAAACGATCTGCGTCAGTTTGAAAGAAACAAGGAAGACGCCAAGCAGGCCAAGATCATCTGTCAGGAAGAATCCGACAACCTTGATCTGAAGATGAATGTCATCTCGGCAGAATACACGCTTGACCGCGCCAAGATAACCTTTACCTATCTGGCTGATGACCGTGTCGACTTCAGAGAACTTCTGAAGGTCCTGGCCTCGATCTTCCACTGCCGTATCGATCTAAGACAGGTCGGTACCAGAGACAAGGCCAAGATGGTTTCGGGCATCGGAGTCTGCGGAAGAGAACTTTGCTGCGCGAAGTTCATCGGAGATTTTGACCGCATCTCGATCAATATGGCCAAGAACCAGCTGCTGGCACTGAATATTCAGAAACTCTCGGGACAGTGTGGAAATCTGATGTGCTGTCTTCGCTTTGAGGATGAGGCTTACAAGGATCTCAGAAAAGAGCTGCCGAAGCTCAATTCCCAGGTGGAATTTGAAGGCGAACGTTTCAAGATCACATCCATGAATGTCATTGCGAAAAACTGCAAGCTGGAAAACAGGGATCATGCGATCTTCATCTCCCTTGATGATCTGATCGCCAAAGGCAAGTACAACAAGCCTGCCAAGAAAGAAGAAAGTGAGGAAGAAAGTGTCGCTGTCTAACAAAGCAACACTTTTTTTGGTTGCGACACCGATAGGCAATCTGAGTGAAGTATCCGATCGCACATTGGATACTTTAAGAAATGTCGATGTGATCGCCTGCGAGGATACGAGGAACACCATCAAGCTCCTCAGTCATTTTGATATCCATACCAGAATGATCACCTATCACAACTTCAATGAAGAAGAATCCGCCAGAGGCATCATCAAGCTCCTGGAAGAAGGAAACAACGTGGCGCTGGTATCGGATGCCGGCTATCCGCTGATCTCCGATCCCGGTTATCTTCTGGTCAATGCGGTCATCGAGAAAGGCTTTCGCATCGTGACGGTATCCGGGCCTAATGCCGGGCTTAACGCCCTAGTGGCTTCGGGTCTTAATACCAATCACTATCTCTTCTACGGTTTTCTTAACGCCAAGACTTCTCAGGCCAGAAAAGAACTTGAAGAGCTGAAGACCTTTCCCTATACGATCATCTTCTATGAAGCTCCGCATCGGATCGAAAAGACTCTGAAGCTGATGCATGAAGTACTGGGTGATCGAAAAGCCTGTCTGGCCAGAGAACTCACCAAGGTCCATGAAGAATACCATCGTGGAACCTTATCTGAACTCTGTGAACTCCATGAGCTTAAGGGAGAAATGGTCCTGATCGTCGAAGGATACAAAAAGGAAAGCGAAGAAACGGATATCGAACAGCTGCTTGATGAGGTTGAAGAACTGGTTGCTGACGGTGAAAGAAGCAAGCAGGCCGTAAACCAGATAAGCAGCAGATACGGTTTTTCGAAAAACGTCTTATACAACGCCTATCTGAAAAGGAAGGATGAAAGGGGAGAATAAATGAAAAAAAGCAAACAGGTCGAAAGAATCGAGAAGATGGAAAAGCTGATGGATGAAAGCAATGAAGCGATCAAAGAACTGGAAAAGAGCTTCAGGAAATACAGCAGAGCTCAGAAAAAGATCGACGAACTAGCGGAATACTATTTCTCTGCTGAATGGAAAAAGGATTTTGAAGACGATGAGAAAGGCAAGCTTCCCAAAGACCTTAAAAGAGGCGTCCTGTCGGAAGATGGCCTATACAACATGTTTTCGGATAATGATGATCTTATGAAAAAAATGGAAAGATTTATCAGAAAACAAGACATCAGCTTCAAATAGTCAGGCAGAAATGTTGACTTTGACAGACACATGGAAGTAAACTGAATCTAATCACAAAGGAGACGGGATATGAAATTATACATGGACGTTAGACATCATCATCACCATCATATTTACCGGACTCTTTGTGCGTAAATTTTTTGGTTGATAGATAATAACTCAAAAAGATCTTAGAGTCCGGTATTAGAAAGCTGCCGGACTTTTTAATTATTCCGGTTGTCCTGTAACTTTGTGAGCTGAAAGAAAAAGGAGAACGAGAATGAAAAAATATATTCAGATCATCATCATATTATTAGCAGTATTAATGCTTTGTGCCTGCCAAGAAAACGGCAAAAAGGAGGAAGAGATCAAGGAACTTACCGATCTCGAATACATCAGGGAAAAGGGCGTACTGGTCGTAGGCATCACCGATTTTGCCCCGATGGACTATCAGGAAAACGGCGAATGGACCGGTTTTGATGCGGAAGTCGGCAAGAAGGTTGCAGAAGATCTGGGTGTGAAGATCGAATTTGTCGAGATCGACTGGGACAACAAGATCTTCGAGCTCAACAACAAGAACATCGACTGTGTCTGGAACGGCATGACGCTTACCGATGAAGTCAAGGCCGCCATGGAGACCAGCAGGCCATACCGCAACAACGCTCAGGTCGT
>CADCPE010000116.1 GCA_902803275.1 uncultured Erysipelotrichaceae bacterium | reverse complement strand
TATCGATCTTATTACCTTGTCTTCCGTCAGGGCATCCAGAGCCGAGGTGAATTCATCAAGGAAAAGCACCGTCGGTTCATGAGCGAGTGCTCTAGCCAGTTCAAGGCGCTGGATCTCGCCGCCTGAAAAGTTCAGGCCGTTCTCCTGGATCTTGACGTTGTAGCCGTTCTTATCGGAAACGATACGCTCGTGGATCTGGGCATCTCTAGCTGCCAGAATGACTTCAAAGTCCTCGATCGTCTCATCCCACATCTGGATATTCGCATAGACGCTGTCATCAAAGGTCACGGCTTCCTGGTCGACAGTCACGATCGAAGAATGGAAGACCGTATCCGGGATCTCGTCACGCCTTTTGCCGTCATACAGCACTTCACCGCCCTGCGGTGCATAAAGACCGGCCATAATCTTGAGCAGCGTGCTCTTGCCGCAGCCCGTGCCTCCGACCAGGGCGATCATCTGACCTTTCTTGACTTCCAGAGAAACACTGTCGAGGGCCGGATCGTCACCCTTGTTGTAGCGGTAAGAGACATCTTTGACAATGATGTCTCCGCTCAGTTTTTCGTATTCAACGCCCTTTTCCAGAGGGATCTCCTCAAGAGAAGGACGGTTCATGATATCGTTTACTCTTTCGATATTGGTGCGCATCACCTGCATCGCATTCATCGAACTCAAGGCACTGCTCAGAGAACTGCGCATATTGTTGAAGATGTTCATGAAAAGCGACATCGTGCCAAGGGTCAGCCGTCCCATGCCGATGAAATAGGCACCCACAAAAAGACGTACTGCCTGGATCAGGATGGAATGGACACTGTCGACGATCGATATGATCCTGCTTATTTTCTGTGAATTCAGCTGGCTGTCCTTAACCTGCAGCAAAGAAGAGTACCAGGCATTGTAGAAGTCCTTCTCCGAACCGGTCGATCTGATCGTCTCGATCATGTTCATGCCGTTGAGGACCGAAGAATTAAGCTCGTTTGAACTTGAAGCGTTGGAACGGGAAATGATGGCATTCCTTTCCTGCAGCTTCAAGATGATCGCAAAGTTGATCAGTTCGATGCTCAGACAGAGTATCGTGATCGTCCTGTCATAGGAGAACAGGAAGAAGAAATAGAAGACGGTCATCATCGTATTGATCATGCGCGGTACCAGCGAGTTCATGATCGACTGTTCGAGTTTCTCATTGCTGTCAAGACGGCCCATCAGTTCGCCTGCCGAATACTGTTCAAAGAAGCTTAGAGGCAGTGAAAGCATCTTCTTGATCATCCTGCTGCTGGAAAGAGCTGTCATCCTGCGGCTGGTCTCGTTGACGACCCTGTTTTTCCTGATCTGAAAGAACAGATTCAGCAGTGTGCCCAGATACAGGATGAATGTAAAGACAGCAGCAAAGCCTTTGCGCATTGCACCCATATCGGCCGCGGTGCCCTGGCTGGTGTATCTTTCGACCATCTGTCTGATCCAGCCGTTGTCGGCAATGATGCTGTCCATGAAGTGCTTCATGCCTTCAGACATCTTCATATCGAGCCAGATGCAGATAAGAGTCAGGATGACCATGGCGATGATCGGTCTTATCACCGGCGTAATCCTGTCTTTTATCAGGGAATACATCGATTCCTTCCTGCCGTCGGCAACAAAGTCAGGACCTTTTTCAAAGCAGAGCACGGTTTCGCCATAGTGTTTCTCAAAGAAATCATACGGTGTCTTGTATTCACCCTTGGCCGGATCGACCACTTTGATGTTTTTGCTTCCAAAGCCGGTAACGATCACATAAAAACGCTTTCTCCAGCGCACGATCACCGGCAGCTTCTCCTTTTTTAATTCTTCGATGCTTTCTTTTCTGATGTCGCACAAAAGACCGTATCTTAAAGCGGCAGCCTGCAGCTGTTCGGGACTTGAACCGTTTCTTGAAGCGATGCACACTTCACGCAGTTCGTCCATGGACACGTACTTTTTGAAATAGCCCAGGATCATGAACAGCGCCGTTGCGCCGTTTTCTCCCGAAGTCATCTGTATGCGAATTGGAATCTTCATTATATGTCTTGATTATATCACCAGTTCATATTCCCGTTATCATCATGTTTTTCGCATATCTGAACTATCTTTTTGGAAAAATGCCTGATAACTATTATAATTTAGTTGTTCAGCATATAGAGGTTATGAAATGACAATACTGCTTTATATCAAATTTGTTTTCTTTCTTCTCATCAATTTTCTGCTCGTATATCTTGTGCAGCTTCCTTTCAGAAAACTGAAGGATCCCATCCTGCGGATAATCCTGTTTTTTCTCAAGGTAATACTGACGGTGTATCTGGCTTTGCAGCTTGTCGCCTATTCGCCTACGATCGTCTGGAACAACGAATATCCTTTCGCAACGCTTTATCTGGCAATGATGTCCGATCTGTTCAAGGACGTCATCTGTTTTCTCATCTCGATAATCAGAAAAAAGGAAAGCGGCGAGAAACTGAAATTGATCATCTCGATTATAGCGACGATCCTGTTTGTTTCCTACAACATCATCAATATGGAGACCATAAAGCCCAGATACCATGAGGAAAAAAGCCATAAGCTCAAACACGAATACACAGTGGTCTTCTTTTCCGATCTGCATTACGGTTCCGCCCAATCCGCAGATATCGTAGACAAAGCTCTTGATGAGATAAAGCAGTTAAAGCCCGACGCCCTGCTTCTGGGTGGCGATATAACCGATG